>NZ_JBDPNU010000024.1:0-103030 GCF_050468105.1 Fictibacillus sp. NRS-1165 | reverse complement strand
TTTTAACATCGGCTTTAACAGAACCATGAGGGAGTGAATGAAAGTAATTATAGAACAATGAATGAAGAATGATGAAGATATATAATTTTTAATAGCTGATCCATCTTGTTTGCAGCTTCGTTTAAGGTTGTTCTAATATCCTGATTATGGTAAATAATAGCTTCCATCGCTTTCGTATATTCGTTTTCCATACGGGACCAGCTTTTTACGGGTGGACGAAGACGGGCGTTCTCCAGGCTTTCAACATACGCTTTCATGTATGGTGTTTTTAGCATCGCTGAAGAGTTTGCCGCCGCTTTATTTGCAGGGAGGATACCTGAATTAAACATACGCTGCTGAATATCTTCACTCGTCATCCATTTCATAAATGTCCACGCAGCATCTCTATGTTCAGTACCATTCATAATTACGAGGTTCTCTCCCCCTAGAATAGATCCCTTTCCTTGTTTATCAACAGGGAAAGGATAAGGTATCGTTACGTTCATCAACTGATCCACTGTATAATAAGATGTGGAGAGCACACTGTAAAACCATGGCCCTTCTTCGGCCATAAAAGCCTGTCCCTGCAGGATTTCGTTCCATGTATCGATCGATCCCGATGAAAAGTTTGGTGCCAACAGTCCTTTATCTTTCCAGCTTTTGATTGTTGATACGGCGTGAATACTTTCTTTACTGTTAAAATATCCAGATGCTTGCGTGTAATCACTGTTCGTTAACATACCGCCAAGTCCCCAAAAATAAGGAAGGCTGTCCCATGCATTTAATCCTTTCATCCCGATATAACCAATACCATGCTGTTTTTCAGCGAGTTTCAGAAAGTCATTCATTGTTTCAGGCGGTTCATTAATGCCAGCCCTGTTTAAAGATATTTCGTTATAAATTGCTGCTTTTGTTGTCAGATTAACGGGAAGTCCGTAGTATAAACCGTTGTAAAGGTTGGTTTCTAGTGCATTTGCGTATAATCTTTTTTTCTTTTGATTAAATCCTTTAAAACTATCCAATGGTTCAAGAAGTCCTAGAGATGCGAATTCCGGAACCCAGGCAATATCAATCCTTACAACGTCAGGAGCTTGTCCTGAAGATCCTTTTGAAATAAGAGCGGATTTTAAATGTTCATTATATGGCTGCCTGACTGACGTGATTTTTATCTCAGGGTATTTCTTTTGAAAGAGTGGAATAAGCTCTTCCTCAAACACCCTTGTTTCCTCATCACTGTATGTGTGCCAGAAAACAAGTTCTTCAACCTTCTCTTTTTTATGAAGTGAAGAAATAGTTTCTTTATTGCTAATAATTTGATCAGAGCAGCCGTTTACGAATAAAGCTAAACAAAAAAACATCACCATTTTATGAATGAACATTCTTTGTTTAGCCATACGTAAACCTCCTGCACTCTTGTTTATTTTTGAGCTTTTTCTCGAAAGTCTACTGGACTTAGCCCTGTAAGCTTTTTGAACAGTTTGCTGAAATATTTTACATCATTAAAGCCCGACTTGTGTGCGACTTCATAGACTTTTAAAGAAGTATTGGCCAAAAGGTCTTCAGCCTTCTTAACCCGCAATGAAATCACATAATCAATGAAATTCTGATCCATGTATTTTTTAAACAAAAGACTGAAATAGTTTTTGCTTATAAAACTGTAGTCAGCAATTTTTTGCAGCGTTAGATCGGACGTGTAATTTTGCTGGATATAATGCAATGCTTTTTCCATGAGTTGTTGATGGGAGGTAATAGAAGCAAATGTAACCGGGTGTTCAATTTCCCACCGAGCGATCGTCGCATTCAGAAGTGTTTTAAGCTCTTCCAATGTTTCTGTATGAGTCAGCTCGTCCATTTTTTGAAGAAGGATCGGAATATCTACTTTTCTTTGAAACAGTATGCTTAACATCTCTCCTGCTTCACGTTTGACTCTATCAGGTGATTTATTGCCTTTTTCCCACTCAGCTACCCACTTTTCTTTTACGATTTCCGTTTTTACGCCGTCACTTTCTCTGACAGCTTCTTTTAAATAATCCAAATAGCTGGTCTTACTCTCATCATTCGAAAATCTGGAAGCATATGGATAACTTTCCGATGATACTTGATAAAAATGAGTGTCACAGGCTTCTTTCGCCTGGTAAAAACACGTATTAATATGTGAAGCAACTTTTCCTTTTTGGTAACCGATATATAAGGTGATTCCTGTATCCGCTTCCAGTTTTCTTTTCACATGCTGAAGATTACTTTCGAATTCTTTGGAATAAGGCAGAACGAGAACAACATCTGAGTTATAGAGTGAAAACATCGAGCCCCTATCAAAATTCCTGTAAAAAGTATCAATCACTTCTTCTGCTTTAATTCCCGCGTAAAGGTAGCCGAATTTTTCCTGAAGTTCTTTTTTATTATGAATCCTTCCGTATGAGATAATATAGCCTTCACCAAACGCCGCGTTCCATTTTGCGGGATCAGCTCGATATTCAATTGAAGTAAGCATCTGCTTCAATTCCTGTTCCAATTCCTTGCGGTGAAGCCCTTTTTGGGTTTCTCTATGTTCATCAAGGTCTTGCTGTATCTTGTGTTCCTGCTGAATGAGCCGCGTGCATTTTTCCAACAGCTTAATCAGATCTTCTGGTTCTAATGTTGGCTTCAGTAAGTAATCTACAGCACCGAGCTTCAGACCTTCTCTTACATAATCAAAATCACTGTAGCTACTGACAAAAATAATCTTCAAAGAAGGATGAATGTCTAACGCATGTCTAGCTAGCTCTAATCCGTCCATAATAGGCATCTTAATATCCGTTATAAGAATATCGGGACATTGTTCGTTAAAATGTTCTAACGCTTCTTTTCCGTTTGCAAAAGCACCGGTTAGTTCGTACATACCATTCTCTAAAGGTATCGATGCTTTTAATCCATAACGGATAACAGGTTCATCATCCACTATCATGACTTTATACATGTTCTTCACCCTCCTTCAGCGGATAGAGAAGCAGCGTAATCTGTGTTCCCGTACCTTCCTGACTTTCAACGATCATCGTCGATTTTGGCGAATAATAAAGCTGGATACTCTCGTAAACATGAGCTAATCCAATCCCTACAAAACCATTCTGTATGGATGTTTCGATATCTTTGATCTGCTTTAATTTTGACGGATCAAACCCTTTTCCGTTATCCGTAATGATAAATCTTATAGATCCGCTTTTCTCTTCTTCTGCCTTTAATTGGATCAACCCTGTTGTATCAGTAGGAACGATGCCGTGAAAAATCGCATTTTCAACAATCGGCTGCAGCAGCATTCTCGGAATCTGAAAATCCAGCAGCTTATCATCGATTTCAATATCCAAACGGAATTCTCGATCATACCTAATTTTTAGAATCACTAAGTATTTCTCTAAAATATCTAGTTCTTCCGCAACCGTTATAAGGTTTCCTTTCTTCCCCATGTTCGCTTCTAATAACCGGGTTAGCGCCGAGATCGCTTCATTCGCTTTTTCATTTTGTTTAAATTGAATCAGCCACTTAATTGTACTTAACGTATTAAACAAGAAATGAGGATTGATTCGGTTCTTGATCGCCCTTAATTCTGCCTGCTGCTTTTTGCTCCGTTCATCATTTACACTCGCCATTAAATCCTCTACACGGCAGATCATCGTGTTAAACTGTTTGCTCATCAGTCCGATTTCATCATCAGAAACAACATTTGTGCGGGCTTTTAAGTTTCCTTTTTCAACATTTTTCATCTGGGTCGTTAGCTGCTTGATAGGATCTGTAATTTTGCCAGCGATAAACAAACCGATCAGAATCGCCGCAATGGTTAATCCGATGGAAGAAAGCAGGACTAGCCGGTGCAACTTCTCCATCTCTTCTGTAATCTCGTGAACCGGTACAGTTCCTACGATCATCCACCCATTGCTCAGCGGCTGTTTAACACCATAATAATTCGTGTTGTTATGTACGTATTCAAACTCTGCACTTTCATTTTGTACGACAGAATGATACAGATCCGCATTCTTCAGCTGACTTCCAACTCGGGAGACATCCGGATGGATCATGATTTCCCCTGATTCATTTACCACAAAGAATTTTCCGGTCTGCCCGAGTTTCAGCTGATTAATCTTGGATAATATATTTTTCCCATCTAAATTCACTAAAATATAGCCAATATTATTTAGCGTTTCAAAATCCTTCAGGACACGGCCAACCGGAAGAACGAGCTCTGTATTGTCTCCGCCGCCGCTGTATTTGTCTTTCTGCAGACCCATCCACACAAGCTCCCCGTCTGTCTCCTGTGCCTGCTTCAGCCACTCAAGCTCTGATTTTCTTTCCTTATTCCATTTATAAAAAGAGAAAGTGCCGCTTCCCCAACTCGTATTCTCTTCTTTTAACACATAGATAATTTTTACGAAGGAACTCGAGAAAACATAGTTGTTCAGTTTATCAGTCAGGGTATTATTACTTTCTTGTTTTTCGATGTTTAGTGCAGCAGGATCCGCATCCATTATGACCGTTTGTTGAACGGCGGAATCTCCATATACCAATTCTGATGTATCACTGCCTACCGTAAAGATATACGAGAGCGTGTTTGCTGCTTGTTTCGTAATCTGAAGAGAAGATTCGCGGACATTCTGTTTAATAATAGAAGAAGAGGAGTTGTAATAGAAAAAACTTAAGAAAAAGGCTGGAATTAAAATCACGACCAAGAATGCTGCGATTAGTTTTACAGCAATACTTTGTTTTTGCCACATGTGTCGGATCACCTTTCCAGCCCCTCATTTGTAAGACTATAATATTATGATGTTATTTCTCGTATTCAATGACAAGCATATCCCAATATTTCAATGCAGGAATGGTTACAGTCATTTTACCATTTTTTTGCTTAAAATCTAGTGAAACCGGGGATCCCAAATAATGGTCAGGAGAAGCGTTCCATACGTTCTCTACTTCTTTATTTGCACCAATCTCTAGCTCTGTATCCTTCACTTCTTTCGGCTCCGTCTGCATGCCCTCATTATCTCTCCACTCCATCGTAGAAGCGTCGTTAAAGTTAATAAGATGCACGATATCTTTATTATCTTTTTTGTATGAAGAGTAATGAATTTCTCCTTGATTAAAATCAGGAGAGATCTTGATCTCTTTCCTTGCAGCTTTAACTTCGAGAGTACCTGGTTTTACACCTTCACGAAGAAATTCTGGTAACCGGTTAAAAAGTCGTAATACGAGATTAATTGATTTTCCAGCTGATTCGTCATCTCCAGGTTTTTATGCGGAAAGTATTCTTTTGACAGCATATTTTCCCCAAGCTCTAAGTGAGAGCCTCCTGAAGAGAAGATAACCGCATTCGCCAGTAGAACAGCTGGAGTATTAAATTCACCTGTGCTATCTGACAAATCATAATTCATGTAGGCGGCGAGCACCGTATTTCGTTGAAACGCACTGTAATGATTGTTCTGCTCAATAATCTGCTTTAAATGACTAAATTGATTGTAAGGCTCCCAAATCTCTGTATAAAGAAAATCAACAGGCGCTTCTTGACCGATATTGATTTGCGCATACTGGTTTACCGCATTCATGACGAGGGGAACTTTCAACTCTTCTTTTGCAGCTTTTAAGAAGGGGATGTACGCTTTGTCGAGCGGCACGATATTCCCTTCATAATCCCACCTCATTCCCCGGTCACCGAGCTGGTCAACATGCCAGCCATCAAAAGGAAGCTTACTGAATGCTTCTTTTTCTTTTTGAATCAAAAACGACTGCCACTCTTTATTAGACGGGTCCAGCAGCATAATATCACTCGCCCATGAATCAGGCAGCGGGTGAAAATCCTGCGTCCCATGTGCGGAATCCTGATACAGTCCCCACTCCCGCTTCACCCCGTCTTTTTCTGACTCTCCATAGGCACCAAACAATAAGTTATAGTTCATCGCCATCATATTAAATTCATGGGACATATTTATATACTCTCTAACGGTTTGGTAAGATACTGGTCTGTTCGCGATATCAGGCCATTCGTTTTCTAAAGAACTGCCTTCTGGAGGAACCGGCTGATTATGCTTATACTGCCAATCGTAAAATTGAATACCATTGATATGATAGCGATTCAAACGCTTCATTATTTTTTGCTGTTCAGTCGCATCCATCGGGCCAAAGTCTGCCAAATACCCGTATCGCGGAAACTTTGACCAATTCTCTGATACATCCACTGCAATGTTCAAGTGGTCCACATACTCTTTATCTTTCTTTAAAAGAATCTCTACCAAGTATCCTTTTTCATTGTCTTTCGGAGACTTCCACTCCCATGTAAACGTTTTGTCGTTTTTAGCGTTCTTTTCCACTTCTTTTACAATTTCGTCACCATTGCGATAACGAATCACGAGTGACTCTCCGTTCATTTTTTGACTGAGACCCAATGTGAAGTGAATCGTGTCACCTGGATTATATCTGGCTTTGTCCGTATCGACAGAGTTTAAATATGACCTTTTCTCTTCTCTTTCCTCGATTTCAACGACAGTACTCTTGGATATGCATCCTGTAAGCAAGAGACATAGGCAAACAAACAGCGGCAATACAAATGACGATGTTCTTCTCATCCTTTCATACTTCCTTCACTTAAACCGCTCTTCACAAAATGTTTTTGGAAGATGATATAGATCAAGACCACTGGCAGCAGTGCGATGATAGACGCTGCAAAGATCCAGGCCCAGTTGCTGGCGTGCTGGCCCTGAAACATCATAAGTGCGATCGGCAGTGTACGAAGGGCTTCATCTTTAATAATCGTAAGTGCCACAAAGTACTCATCCCATGTTCCTGAAAAGGAAAAGATCGCCATCGTTCCTAACGCCGGTTTTGATAATGGCAAGTAAATATTCCAAAAAATACGCCAATTTCCACCGCCGTCAATCCGGATGGAATCTTCGAGCTCTTTCGGAATCGTTTCAAAAAAGCCCCGTAGAAAGAATGTTGAACCGACTACTCCACCGCCGATGTAGAGAAGCCACAGTCCAGCATACGTATTTACGAGTCCGAGATTGCTGATGACTGTAAATTGAGGAACGATTGCCAGTACAACTGGAATCATCATCGTAAAAAGAAACATACGAAATAGAAATTCTTTAAACGGAAATTGAAAACGTGCGAACGCATATGCTGTCAGCGCACCTAAAAACAAGCTGCCAACCATCGAGACACCTGCAATCAATAAACTATTTAAGAAATAACGAAAAAAGTTATTCCTATTCCAAACCGTTTCATAATTATCCAGATTCGGTGTTACCGAGAAAACCTCGCTCGGCCTTGGCAGTGTATACGCATTGTCCACAAACGTCGTTAAAAGCATATAGATAAACGGAATAATAAAAACGGCTACACCTAATATCAGTACGGCATATACGACAAACTTCCAAAACAAACTCGTTTTTGTTGTATACACGATTTGTCCTCCTTTCTAAAAGACAAAATTAAAAGTATCGCTGGTTTCCAATTTTCTTTTGCTGCGTCCAGGTTACGAAAAAGATCGTAAGCCCCATCATGACACCGAGTGCAGACGAATACCCAAAATTAAAGTTGTTGAAAGCTTCCTTATAGATCATGCTTTGTAAAACTTCAGTCTGACCGATCGGACCGCCATTGGTAATGAAGTACACTTGCGGAAAAATATTAAATGCGCCGATCACAAGGTTGATCAATACAAAGATCGTCACCGGACCTAACAATGGAATGGTGACATTTCGGAAAAGTCTTAATCCGTTTGCTCCGTCGATACTTGCCGCTTCATACAGCTCTTTCGGGATTCCTTGCAAAGCCGCTAAATAGATTACAACCGTCCACCCGACTGTTTTCCAAATATGAAACGTCCAGATTACAAACATGGCTGTCCATTGGTTCTGCAGCCAGCTGATCGGTTCATCGATGAGCCCGAGCTTTGTATGCAACAAAAAATTAATAAGTCCATTCTCTCCATCTGCAAATAAATAGCGGAATAAAAAAGCTACGACGATCCAGGATGTGATGATAGGCAAATAGTAAAGCGTTCTGAACGTAATTTTATATTTAATAAAATGCATGTTGATCAGTACAGCAAATACCAAACCTAAAAACCAGTTGATCGGTACGGTTACCACTGTGTTTAACAGTGTATTTCTGACCGCATATTTAAATTGTTCATCGCGGAATGCTTCTTTATAGTTTTCAAGACCAACAAAAGGACTCTCTGCCCCAGGGATGATGCTGTAATCTTGAAAGCTCATAATTACCCCCTTAATCAAGGGATAAATAACAAAAACAACGGCTCCAATCAAGCCAATAATAATAAAAGGAAACACTTCTCCCCATTGTTTGATTCCTTTTGTAATGGCTTTTTTCTTTCCTTCTGATCTGGGATTTGGCTGCTGATTGTATTTAGGCGCTTGGTTTAATTCTGGTTTTACAGATGCCATCTTTCTCCCCCCTTGCGATTAATGATCTGATAGTTGAACAAATGCACTCCACTTGATGTGAAGTGCATCTGCGGATTTCTATTTCTTAAGGATGGCTTCTCCTTGTTTAGCCGTATCATCCAACGCTTCTTTTGCTGACATCTTTCCTCGGATGGCTTTTTCAATGTTTAAGTTAAACACTTGTTCGAATTCAGACCACTGTGGAATCGGTGTACGTGGTAATGCTGTTTCCAATTGGTCGACATACTCTTTTACAAAAGGAACTTTTAAAAACTCAGGGTCTTTTGCCACGTTCATGTTCGTTGGGATTAAGCCTGTTTCAGACATAAGTTTTTGAGGCTCTTTTGTCAGCATCCATTGTGCAAATGTCCAAGCTTCTTCTGGATGCTTGGAGTTTGCAAAGATTACGAGATCCTCTCCACCAATTACAGAACGGCTGCCACCAGGACCTTCAGGTATAAGTCCGCGCACCGTATATTCTAATGGGTCTTCTTTTTTCTTCTCTTCATTCATCAAGACACTGTAGAACCAAGGTCCGTCATCAAGCATCATATATTCATGCTTCTTGATCCCGTCCCATGCACCCGGCTCTCCTCCAAGAATGGTCGGGCTTAAAATACCGTCTTTTTTCCACTGAATGATCTGTTCTAACGCTTTTACACTTTCAGGGCTGTTTACAAACCCATCAATTTTTGTGTAGTCTTCATTCGTTAATTTGCCGCCTAAGCTCCAGAAATATGGAAGCACACCCCATGCATTGGCCCCTCCGACTGTGATTCCGCCTTTAGCTCCTGCATCCTTTGCTTTTTTTGCAGCTGCCGCAAGCTCTTGCATCGTTTTTGGAGCTTCGGTTACACCGGCTTTGTCTAACACTTTTTTGTCATAGATAGCTATTTTTGTGTTCGTATTTACTGGAACACCATAATATTTTCCGTCAAACATATTTGTAGCCATAGGACCTTCAAATACAGACGATTTTACTTTATCAAAGCCGTCTAAGCTGCTGACTTCCTTTAAAGCTCCCATTTTTGCGAACTCTGGCACCCAGATGATGTCCATTCGCATGAGGTCAGGTGCTGCGTTTCCTGAGACACCTGCAATAACTTGCTGCTTAAGCCCTTCATAAGGCATGCGTGTTAATTTCAACTTTATATTGGGATGTTCTTTTTCAAAAATCGGTTTAATCTTTTCTTTTAATACTTTTTCTTCTTGATCACTGTAAGTATGCCAATATTCAATGGTTACTTTTCCATCTGAACTCTTTTCCGAAGAACTATCAGAGGATGAGCAAGCGCTTACGAAAAGCAAGGCAATAATGGACAAGATTCCTAACACTTTAGAAAAAGGTGTTTTCATTTTTTTAATTCCCCTTTTATTGTTGTTAGTTCCATTATTGAAAATAGTCAGACTGTTTGTAACCGCTTTCATTATTCAAATGGTGTATAATCTTCCACAAAGGAATGGCTTCCTTTTTGTTGTAAAAAAAAAAGGTGCACTATATCTCTTTTGAAAGAGAAATAATACACCTTAAGCTAGAAAAGCTCTTTATTTTGTTTTGAAGACAGTTGTAGAATCTGCTCCATAACGTTCTGTACCTGATGTCCATCGTAGAAATCCGGCTGCTGAATCGCTGAATTTTGGCTGGATATCCTGTCTATCCACTTCCATATTTCGTTTCCTGGTGTTAACCGCCATGGACGGAAATTTTCTTCTCCGCTTTCTTCTGTTTCTTTCCACTTATAGGTTTCGTTTCTTTCGTCCTGAATAGAAAGCTGAATGCCGAACTCTGTTGATAACAGTTTTATTTTTCCTTTGTCACCGTAAAGATTGATCTTAATCGTTTGTCCCCTGTCTCCTTGGTAGCGAACCCAGCTAGTCTGAAAGTTTGCGATTGCGTCATTAGGCAGTTTTGCTGCAAAGAACACTGAATCGGGTGCTTTCTCTTTTTCGTTATTGTCTCTTTTTAAAATCTGAGTGGAAGCCGACAGGGGACGAATAGATCCATCGAACAGATAATGTGCCAGATCAATAAGATGAGACCCAAGATCAGCAAGAACACCGCCTTCTCCACCAAGCTGGACATCTCCTCTCCACCCGGGTGAGGATTGAATTCCATAATCACCGGTGTATTCAAAATCAGCTTCAAGGATGTTTCCTATTCTATTTTTCAGCAGCTCATTCTTCATCTTTTTAATAGCAGGATTTTCACGATATGTAAAATTTACTGCATGAATGATAGACGAATTTTTTACAGCATCTACTATTTTTGCAGATTCCTCGGTATTAAGAGTTAAAGGCTTCTCACAAATAATGTGCAGACCGTTCTTTGCTGCTGTTAAGACCATATCAGCATGTGTCCTATTCGGTGTGATGATACACACACCGTCTAAATTCTCTGTAACTATCATTTCTTCATAGGAAGTATAGCTTCTTGGGATTCCGTATTTTCCAGCCATTAAACGGGCATTGTTTCCTTTCTCACTGCAAATGGCTGACAGCTCAGCATTCGGATGTAGGCTGAGAACGGGTAAATACCATAAATCTGCAAACCAGCTCGCTCCGATTACACCTATTTTAATTTGTTTCACTTTATCACCTCATGCTCAGAGGTGATTGTCGCGTTTCCAAGAATTTGATGAAGCACCTTTTGATTTTCATAGCCATCATAAAAGGTTGGGCAGTCCTCTGGTGAAACACCGTTAATTAAATCTATGAAGTCCTCGAGCTGATTCCTTTTATAGTTTAAAGGGACTTCTAGGCTCGTTCTATCTCTCGTTTTCTGTTCATGATTGAATTGAATCAAACTAATTTCGTCAGGGCGCTCGCAAGAAAGCTCCATCGTTCCTTCATCTCCAAAAAGGGTAACCTCTAATGCGTTCGAAAAACCAACCGCATTCCTAGTTGTCATAAACTGTCCCACAATTTCATGATCGAGCACCGCGATAAACGCCGAATAATCATCGACATCTACTTCTTCAAGCTGATTGGTTTGGTCCAGGGAAGCTCTTTCATTTACAAATGTAGTATTTAAACTTTTAATATGCTGAAACTCTCCAGCAAAAAAACGGGCTGTATCGATCATGTGTGAACCAAGATCTCCGAGTGCACCCGAACCAGATAACGCTTTCTTAAAACGCCAAGTTAAAGTGGTTTGAACCGCTGGGATGCCCCAGTCCTGTAAATAACGGACTGAGATATGCCGCAGCTTTCCTATCTTATTCTGCTGAAGCAAATCTTTAGCATAACGGAACGAAGCAACATATCGGTAAGAAAACCCGACCATGCACGGAATGGGTTGTTTTTCATACTGTTTTTTAAGTTCTGCAGCTTCTTCAAAATTTAATGTGAATGGTTTTTCTGTCATAATCGGCTTTTGATGCTGAATGCAATGACTTATAATTTTGGCGTGTAAATAATTGGGTACGATTGAAATGACAGCATCCACCTCTGAATCTTTTATCAGTTCCTCATAATCTTTGTATCTTTTATTCTGAGGGATATTCAGCTTGTCTCCAATCATCTGGAGCTGCTCTTTATTCACATCTGATACAGCGCTAACCGAAACATTTTTTAATTGAGATAAAAGATAGATATGGTGATTTGCCATGCCGCCTAAACCAATTAATCCGATTGAAATATGATTTGTCATCTTCTTCATTCCTCCTAGTTTCGTTACTCCCTCTATACAAGAAAAACTGAAAAATCCCTTCTAATTTCATCAACTCTGGAATTTATTACACGATTATCAGAAAATAAAACGATGAGATTTATATATCTAGGTGCAGCACATATTGAGGTCCAACCGGTCCATGTTTGATTTGCCCGCGATCCTTGAAAACCTGCTTTTCATAAAGCTTTAGCAAATGGTGAATTTGAAGAACTATGAATTTTGTTCGATGGAATGGGTTGTTATCTACAAATCGTCACAGGGTGTATTGTTGAATTTGCCGGACTAATATTAAATTCCTTGTCTAAACTAAGTGTATGACACTGTTTTAGGAGGTTAAGGAAATGAAACGAGCAACCGTTCTCATGCTGGCTGGACTATTAGGGATAGCGGGTGCGATTGGAACCGCAAAAGTAGTAGCGAATGAAAAAGCCGATGTGAAATTTCAAGTAGAAGAAAGAAAACCTCAGAATTTGGACTCCAGCTCTGTGGTGGCAAAAAGAGATAATAAAAACGTCCCTAATGAAGCCAAAACGTTACGGGAAGAGATGATCGCATTGCACAATGAAATAAAGTCTCTTCATAGTCAAAAACAGCCAACCGAAAATGATCACAAGGAAGAACAGATTCGAAACCGTTTGATTCAGTTATTAGAGCAGCAGAAGTCCGCGAATCAGATGTCGAAAGAAAATACGGAAGCATTGGATAAAGTGATAACTGTCTTAAAAAAATAGGCGATGATTATAAAAACAGAGATGGATTATTCCAATCCATCCTTTTCTTATTGTCATTATATCGCATTGTAAGATTTCAACCCTTGACGAATATGTTATATCACTTGTTACAAGATAAAGAGTAAATCGCTGAGGACAAGAAAACACGAGCCCTTTCTGTGCAACACAATTTGCATATTTATCCTCACTCTTAATGAAAAGAGCCGAATCCTGCATAGCAGAATCGGCTTTTCTATGGTTAAAAAACGGCGGGCAATGTTTATTCCATAATCCCTACTTTGTTATAGCCATCTTCTGTGGCTTTCGCTTCCGCACTACCCTGTCCATAAAGATCAACCGCTGATTGGATTAGCGCCTTCCGTGCATCCTTAAAATTTGAATTCGGAGTAAGGTAGTTAACGCTCGATAGTAGATCTTACCGAGCTTCGTTTTGCCAATCTGTTGCCCTGTGATGTAAGCCGCATGGTTGATGATCGAGGGGTTGATATGAACTCCTCCGTTATCTAAGTTAAGCGGTAAATGATAAAATTCATCCATAGGTTTCGGATACAGTCCTTTTCCATTACCATAAGGAACGTAATCGGCATTTACTGGATACTTGTCCGGTTTGCTCAGGCTTCGAAGTAATCGTCTTCCATCCATGATCGCAGCAGGTGCCATCCCATCCTCTCCTACTTCCCAAACGTCATATCTACTAGTGCGCCGAAGATATCAGAAAAGGCTTCATTTAATGCACCGGATTCATTACGATATAACAAGCCCGCTGTATGGGTGGTGACGCCGTGAGTCATTCATGAGCCGCTACATCTAATGCTGCAGAAAGCGGGATAAAGAATTTTCCATCACCGTCTCCATAGGTCATCTGTTCACCATTCCAAAAGGCATTGTTATAGTCAACTCCGCAATGGACAGAAGAGATAATCTCTCCTCCATTTCCATCAATGGAGTTTTGTCCATGTTCATCTTTAAAATAATGATAGACTTCTTCCGAATTATAATGAGCATCCACCGCGGCAGCGTCGTTCCTTAAATGAGGCATCACTGCCGGAGAATAATTCGTCTGGTAGCCTCACCTGGTTTGAGGATTACCTTGCAGAGTTACATCAAAGTTCATAACTAGTATTCATAGGTACATTAGACCAACCGCTAATGGGCTTAACTGCCTGTTTCGTTTCGTTACTGAATCATGTTAGACTGCTAGAAAGCGGTTACATTGTATATAAGTCTGCCAATCTTTTACCTCATGTAACCTTTTTCACATGAAAGTTTGTTAGATTTTATGACAGAGTTAGTGAAAGTTGTCGAAAACCTGTACTATGATAGTCAACATATTCAAAGGAGATGAAGGATTGGTGATATGACCCGGCAATGGATGACGAGCATAGGGTTAGATATAGGAACAAGCACGACAAAACTGATTGTCAGTGAGCTATTGATTGCCCAGTCAACCGATCAGTTTACGCTGCCAGGATGTCAGATCATCGACCGCCGCGTAACGTATGCCAGTTCCATTTATACCACCCCTATGGTAAACGAGTATGAAATTGATGTTGTGCAATTAACGCAATTGCTTCAGAAAGAGTATGAACAAGCAAAAATTACCTTGGAACAAGTCCATGCGGGTGCGGTTATCATAACGGGAGAAAGTGCCCGCAAGCAAAATGCCGAGAAAATCGTTCATTATTTGGCAGAGCATGCCGGAAATTTTGTGGTTGCGACAGCCGGAGCCAATTTGGAAGGCGTGCTGGCCGCCAAAGGATCTGGAGCAATCGAACGCTCATCTCAAACAGATGAGATCATTGCGAATATCGATGTGGGCGGCGGCACTGCCAACATTGCCTTATGTCACGACGGAAAAGTAATCGAGACGTTCACCCTTCATGTTGGAGGAAGGCTGATCCGGCTGGATAATGACGGATTTGTGACCTACGTCTCTTCTCATTTAACTGAATTTTTAGAAAACAACTCCATAATTCTGAAACAAGGGGAAAAAGCGAGCTTCCAACAACTCTCTTCCATTTGCCAACTAATGGCGGAAGAAACCGTAAACTACGTCAAAGGGATCAGCAAAGCCACTTCACTGCTCGTGTCACCTCACACAAGATCCGCGATCCAGCCCGGTTCTCTTCTGGTGTCTGGCGGTGTGGGCGCAATGATGAAGGAAGAGGAGCCAAAAACGATAGAGGAAGTCACCGTACACGGAGATATCGGCCCGCTTCTCGCGTATCATTTTCATGCGTTATCCGTGTCCCCAGCGCCTGAAACCGCACGGGCGACCGTCATTGGTGCCGGCATGCAAAATACGGAATTGAGCGGATCTACCGTATACATTAGGTCCGACCGGCTGCCGCTAAAAAATGTCCCGATTGTAGATGTACCGGTGCAACAGGAGGAAGAATGGGAGCCCGAGCGGTTTCAAGAACGGATCCAAAAAGCATTCACACAAACTTCCACCCTTTTTACCGAAAACGATCCTCCGGTTGCCCTGGCGTTATCTCACTTTCCGTATTGCAACTATACGATGCTTCAGCAGCTGACAAAAGCGATCCTTGCTGGATTTACGGCTTGTTTTAAGGAAGCAAAGTGCCTTGTCGTCCTATGTGAGCAGGATATCGCAAAAGCGTTGGGACAGGCCCTCGCCAAACAAAGCAAGGAGCTGGATATCATTTGTCTGGATCAGATTGATTTTACACATGGAGATTATATCGATTTAGGATTGCCGGTCGCAGGAGAAGCCATTTCTGTTTCCGTTAAAACACTGGCTTTTTCATCATAATCCACACTACTTTCAAGGAGCTTAACCATGTATAAAACGACGCGCTTATTAGGAGAAACCTTTTCATTTCATAGTCTGAAAGAAATCATGGCAAAAGCAAATGAAGAACGTTCCGGAGATGAACTGGCAGGCATCAGCGCCGGCTCCATGAAAGAGCGGATGGCCGCCAAGCAGGTGCTGGCCGACCTTACCCTTTCTGACATCCGAAATCATCCACTGTTGAGCCCCGATGAAGACAACGTTTCAGCGTTGATTGAAAGCCAACTGGATAATGCGGTTTATGAAATCATCAAAAACTGGTCCGTCGCTGAACTGAGAGAATATATCCTGTCCGACCAGCACCAAGGAGAAGATCTTCTGACACTAAGCCAAGGCTTGAGCAGTGAAATGATTGCCGCAGCGGCCAAAGTCATGTCCAATCTGGATTTGATTCAGGCCGCCTCCAAAATCGAGGTACAAACGACCTGCCAGACGACCATTGGCCAAAAAGGAGTACTGGCTTCCAGAGCCCAGCCCAATCACCCGTCCGATAATATCAAGGGCATGAGAGCTTCCATATATGAAGCGTTAAGCTACGGAATCGGCGACGCTTTGATCGGGATCAACCCTGTAATCGACACGACAGACAACATTTATACCTTGTTGCATGAAACAAAAAATGTAATCAATGAATGGTCGATCCCCACGCAAAATTGTGTGCTGTCCCATGTGACAAGCCAGATGAGAGCCATCGAAAAAGGCGCGCCTGCTGACCTGATCTTTCAAAGTCTGGCGGGAACCGAAGCCGGCAATGACTCGTTTGGCATTTCCCTTTCCATGCTGGATGAAGCGACCGCTTTGATCCAGGAAAAAGGAACAGCATCAGGCCCAAACCGCTGGTATTTTGAAACCGGCCAAGGCTCAGAGCTGTCATCCGAAGCTCACTTCGGGATCGATCAGGTGACGCTTGAAGCCCGGTGTTACGGGCTCGCCCGCCACTATAAGCCGTTCATCGTGAACACCGTGGTCGGTTTCATCGGCCCTGAATATTTGTATAACAGCAAACAGGTCCTCCGAGCCGGCCTAGAAGATCATTTTATGGGCAAAATGCACGGCCTGCCGATGGGCGTTGACGTCTGCTATACCAATCATATGGATGCCGACCAAAACGACATGGACAACCTGAGCATGCTGCTCGGTACCGCGGGCGTGAACTTTGTGATCGGCGTACCGATGGCCGATGACTGCATGCTAAATTACCAGTCCCTGAGCTATCACGACATCGCGACCGTCCGCCAGGTGCTGGGCCAGACCCCTGCTCCTCTCTTTGCGCAGTGGCTTGAAGAGCAAGGCATCACGCAAAATGGCCGCTTTACCTCCAAGGCTGGCGATCCGACGATTTTTATGAACTTAACGTAAGGAGTGGCTTATCATGGTGGCAAGTTCAAAACGAGATCCGCTTGAAACGCTCAAACAATTCACCCCTGCCCGCATCGGCGTCGGCCGGACAGGAACAAGGCCCTTAAAAAAGGATGTATTGCAATTCCGGACCGATCACGCCGCAGCCGTCGATTCAGTCTACGGCACCGTTCCGGAAAAAATCTTGTCTGAATTCAACCTTTTCTCGGTTACCACACGTGTAAAATCCACAGAACACTATTTAAAACGGCCCGACCATGGGAGGTTATTGGCCGATGAGGCGAAGGCTGCCATACAGAAAAACTGCCTGCAAGCACCTGACGTACAGGTTGTTGTGTCCGATGGATTAAGCGCGAAAGCCATTGAGGAAAACTTAAGTGACGTTTATCCGGCGTTAGTCGATTCACTGGAGTCCTACAGGCTACAGATTGGAACCTCCTTTTTTGTGAAAGGAGGACGGGTGGCATGCATGGATGAAATCGGTGAACTGTTGAAGCCAAAAGCACTTGTCCTGCTGATCGGGGAACGTCCCGGACTCATGAGCGCAGAATCGATGAGTGCCTATATGTGCTATCAGCCGGGCAAAGGCAAAAAAGAATCCGATCGCATGGTCATTTCCAATATTCATAAACAAGGCACGCCTCCGATTGAAGCCGCCGCGCATATCGGAACCTTGATTGACAAAATGATTCAGCAACAAACGAGCGGTGTACACCTGGTTGTTTAAGGCTGTAACCTTTGTGCTCTTGGGAAGTGGTTGATTGCCGTTTCAGGTTGCTCGCTTTCTGCGGGGCGTGCGGTGAGCCACCGGCGCAAGCGCCTCAATAGTCTCCCTGTCCCACATTTCCCGCAGGACAAGGAAGGCTTCGGCAGCATTATATCGCACTTAAAGGAGGAGAAGAGATGGCGCTACAAAAACAGCTAAAACCGATTCATTTATGGGCAATTTCAGTGGGGATGGTAATCTCGGGCCAATACTTTGGATGGAATTACGGGTTTGAACAGGGCGGGATTATCGGGCTTGCGATCGCCACCCTGATTGTCACCGTTTTTTACACAACCTTTATGTTCAGCTATGCAGAGCTTTCCACCTCCATTCCGCAAGCCGGCGGTCCTTCCGCATATGCGAGACGGGCGATTGGTCCGTTTGGCGGCTACATTGCAGGGATGGCGTGTCTGCTTGAATTTATATTTGCGCCTCCCGCCATTGCGGTTTCAACGGGCGCGTACATTCATTTCCTCATTCCAGCCGTGAATCCGGTGTACGCCACGGTGGGAGCCTTTATTTTCTTCATTTTGTTAAATCTGGTCGGTGTAAAGGAAGTTGCGGTCATTGAGCTTACCGCTACGATTTTGGCCTTGATCGGTTTGTCCATCTTTTATGTAGCGGGTCTCCCTCATGTGGAAGCTTCCAACATATTCAATGACAACTCCTTTCTCAATGGACCAACTGGTGTCCTGGCCGCTATCCCGTTTGCCGTCTGGTTTTACCTGGCGATTGAAGGCGGTGCGATGGCCGCAGAGGAAGTGGAAAACCCAAGAAAAGACATTCCGAAAGGCTTTATCGGCGCCATCGTCACTTTGGCCACAGCCACATTATTTACGCTGTTTGTTACCGCCGGTCTTGGCGGAGGAAGCGGAAAGCTGGCAGATTATCCCCTTCCCCAGGCTCTGTCCTCCGTCTATGACAACGGCATTTCAACGGCTGTTGCCATCATCGGATTGTTTGGCCTGATCGCCAGCCTAAACGGCATCATTATGGGCTTCTCCAGACAGACGTACGCGCTCGCACGAGATGGATACTTTCCGAAGTTTCTTGCCAAAACAAACAAAAAAGGCGTGCCGGTCGGCGGTCTCTTGATTCCTGGAGCCATCGGTGTCATCTGCGCAGGTTCAGCAAGCTTCGCAAACGCGCTGATCATCCTTTCCGTCTTTGGAGCGATGATGATGTACTGCATCAGCATGGTTTCTCTCTTCATTCTGCGTAAAAAAGAACCTGAGCTGGCCCGACCGTTCAAGGTAAAGTATCCCGTCGTGCCAAGCATCGCCCTCATCCTCGGAGTGGTTTGTTTGTACAGCATCATTAAGTACAGCGTGCTGACCACTAATATGATGCTGTTTGGCGCTTCTGTCCCTTTGATCTATGTAATCCTCGGCATTTTCCTTCTGGCGTTGGTCTACTATGTTCTGTATGGATCTGTGCGGCTTAAGAGAGAAGCAGATGCTTCTTATGCGGAAGAAGAAGGGGTATTAGGAACTTACAAGTAAAAAGTATAAAAGAAACACCGGTACCGGCAGATGGTACGGGTGTTATTGTGTAAATTTACGTTATTTCAAAATACTTTCCGGATACATCCCCTCTTATTAAAATGTTATGATAATTGAAAAAGTTGATTGTAATTATGAAGGGTTTTAATCTAAAAAAGTCGATTCCTTAACTTACAGGAAGTCGACTTTTTTATATTACTTGTTAAACTAGAGCTGGCTTAGTTTAATTACGATTTATCACAAACTCTAACTTCACAGTTCAGTCCCATGGCCGTATTCATCACTATCAAATATTTTTCTTCTGCACCTATTTTAATAAGATCGACTAAGTCTTTTAAATTTTCCAACTCATCAATATCATTTGCATCCGTTTCAGCAAACAAATCTTTATTTTCAATTTTATTTTTTTCTATCTGTGATTCCTAAACCAGTGAACTTTCTTATAGGTACTATATATTTACTAACCGGACCATTAGGAAGTATCTTAATTGCCATTTTACTCATCTATAAAATCCTTCCCTTTCTCAATAATTTGGATAACAGGTTTATGTGCACTTCTTTCATACAACCTCCGCCTAAAAGATTAGTCTATAGTTCTCTTAAACTCTGACTGACATTTAATCTAACTTCCTTTCCAAAGTAAAAACAAAAAACCTTGAAAAGCATAATGCCATTCAAGGTCAAAATTTCAACTACTCTTTTTTATTTCAACCATAAATCAAAGATATCATCAGGTAATAACCTTTTCATCTTTCTGAATAGATCAAATCATATTTATACTGTGCTTTCAGACTGTTTTGCTTTACATGTATAATGCAATTTATTTCAGTTGGCATATCTCTTTCCATCTTAAAGAATTTGGGTCAGACCTTTTTTCATTTCTTCCTTATTCCAATTTTCCGTCCTGCTTCAGCTGGTTTTGACAGACCCTGATGCAATTTTCCAAAACTTTCAATCCTTGATTGCACTAAGGTCGGGAAAGGAGCCGCACGCCCTTGACTCATATCCATTCCCATAAGTAGTTGTTCGCTTGTTGCCAGGCGGTTGCCTTGTCGATTTTCCATAGTAAAAAATACGTGCATTCTTTTCAAATCATAATCAAGCAATTGGATGTTTACGTGTAAATCCTGGCCTTCCTGTGCTTCCTTTAAATAAATCAGATGTGTTTCTAAGGTATAAATCGAAAATTGGTGTTTCTCACGGAATTCCGTATCGATACCGAGATCTTCCATGAATTGATCGACCGCCATACTAAAAACCAGAGCATAAGCTGAATCGTTCATATGCCCGTTATAATCGATCCAATCGTTGCGAACTGTATCTCTTAAAATTGGATTATTAAGTGGACCCACGTATTTTCCCCCTATCTTACTGTTAATAGATTATCACACAACTATCAAGAACTTATTAAAGGACTTGCAGCATATGTTTTTTATAGTTTCCCGTTCAAGTTGGCGGCTGGCCAATACTTCTCAAGCAATTGCTGCAGCTCAATCAGAAAATCATCTCTGCGAAGTTCCAATTCAGAAATGGTATGTTCTTTTGTTTGCTGTTCACACCCTGAGATGACTTTGTTTTTCAGTTCCTCAGTAAGTTCAGGAGCCACAAGCTTAGTCCACGGAAGTTTCAACGCAGGTCCAAATTGTTCCAGCATATGTTTCATACCTTGTTCACCACCGGCCAGATGCAAGGTTAAGAATGGGCCCATTAGCGCCCAGCGTAGCCCGGGACCATATACGATGGCAGCATCGACTTCTTCTGTTGTGGCCACCCCATCATTTACGAGGTGCAAAGCCTCCCTCCAGATCGCTTCCATCAAGCGATCGGCCACATGACCCTCAATTTCATTTGAGATCACAAGAGGTTTCATATTGATAGAATGATAGAACTGCGCTGCACTTTCGATCACTTCAAAGTTAGTATCTTTCCCGCCAACAAGCTCTACAAGTGGAATTAAGTATACGGGATTAAACGGATGGGCCACAATTACCCGTTCAGGACGTTCGCAATCCGCCTGAAGTTTACTCGGCAAAAGTCCGGATGTACTGGAGGCAATGATAGCTTCGGGTTTGGCATACCGATCAATTTCTGCTAGTAAGCTTCGCTTGATTTCCTCCCTTTCTGGAGCATTTTCCTGAATGAGATCTGCATCAGCCACAGCGCGTTTTAGATTCGGCTCAAACTTAAGCTTGTCTCTTGATGCTCCTTCAGCGATTCCTGCTTTTCCAAGAGTAAGCCAAGCTTTATCGATAGCTGCTTCCATACGGGACTCAGCGTTGGGTGCCGGATCCGTGGCGACCACATCGTAACCCTGTGATAAAAAACGGGCAATCCATCCGATACCGATCACTCCTGTACCGACCACCGTTACTTGCTTAATTGTGTTCATCACTACACTACCTTTCTTGGGGATTTCTTAATCCTAGATGTTTTCGTGCTTCTGCTGGTGTCATTGGTTTAGCCCCAAGCCCATCCATAATCGTAACGGCTCTTTCTACTAACTGTGCATTGGTTGCCAAGACTCCCTTATCCAAGTAAAGGTTGTCTTCGAGTCCGACCCGCACATTACCGCCGAGCAGCATCGATTGGGTGGCCATCGGCATTTGCATACGCCCGATGCCGAATGCGGACCAATGGGCATTTGAAGGCAGTTTATCCCGCATATAAAGCATAGTTTCAGCATCTGCCTCTGCGCCCCAAGGGATTCCGAGGCAAAATTGGAACATCGGATCTCCATCTATCAACCCTTCGTTAATCAGCTGCTTCGCAAAACGAAGATGTCCGGTATCAAAGCATTCTAATTCAGGTTTTACTCCGCTTTGCTGAATCAACCGTGCCTGCTCACGCAGCCAAGTCGTGGTGCTGATATAAAGCTGATCTCCAAAATTCACGCTTCCACAATCGAGTGTGCAAATTTCCGGAAGTAATTCTGCTACTGGTTCATGACGTTCCTCTGGCGTTTGGATATCAGTGCCAGTGCCGCCAGCTGTCGGGTCTTCTTTACTCGGGAACCAGTCTCCTCCCCCACCTGCCGTTATGTTCAAGATCACATCCGTTTCAGATTCTCGAACCCGCTGTACCACTTCTCGGAATAAAGCCGGATCATGACTGATACCGCCCGTCTTAGGGTCACGGACATGGATATGGGCGATGGTCGCTCCAGCCTTGGCCGCTTCAATGGCGGATTCCGCGATTTCCTTTGGGGTGACGGGGACATGGGAGCTTTTCTTGGTCGTTTCTCCTGCTCCGGTTACTGCACACGTTAAGATGACATTTCGATTCATACTGATTCCTCCTTAAAAGAGTAAATAAAAAAGAAAATGGGACAATTTCCATTTTCCTTTATTAAAATAGCTTCACTTTAGGGTTTAGGTACATGCATGAAGATATCGCCGCTTTCAAAGAAATCCACCAATCGGGATAACCATTGGTAATAATCCAGCCATTCCTTCGTTTCTTTCAGCAGGTCATTGACCTTTAGTTCCATTTCTTCAGAAAGGGTGTCACTCTCTAAAATGTTCTTTAATTCGGCGGATAATTTCTTTTCAAACATCTTGTTCTTATTGATTGCTTTTTGCCAGTTTGATGTGAACAAGGAGATAAATGTTTGGTAGTAGTCTTGCTCCACATTATATAAATCCTTGCGGATCCCCTTTTCGAATACCTTTTCGGCGATATTAAGATCCACCATCTCTCTGACGACTTGACTCATCCTGGTTTTGCTCATACCGGTAGCTTCTGATAATTCATCAAGAGTCATAGCCTTTCGGTTCATATAAATAATGCCTAATACCCTTCCAACTGTTGTTGATACACCATAGGTGTGCATATTATCCGCGATTTTTTCAACCAGTTGATCTTCAACATGTTTAATTTTTACAAATGGTTGTTCAACCAAATGAATCACCCTTCCAGTTACCAGCTTCAAGAGCCAATGTACCACATTCTGAAAAAATCGGAAAATGAGCAATTGGGGAGAAACACAGTCGATAAGCCAGCAATTTTAAGTATATACCTCATAAACTTTATACAATAATTATTTTACGTAATTATCGTCCAATTTATACAGTATATAAACTTTTTTTTTTACAAACTTTACTTTATGCTAAAAGAAATGAAAAAATGACGTAGGT
Source organism: Fictibacillus sp. NRS-1165 (assembly GCF_050468105.1). Lineage (NCBI taxonomy): Bacteria > Bacillati > Bacillota > Bacilli > Caryophanales > Fictibacillaceae > Fictibacillus > Fictibacillus sp. NRS-1165. The sequence goes on along the minus strand of NZ_JBDPNU010000024.1, from coordinate 79,646 downwards.
TGACAACCTTCTATATCCGATAGATATAGAAAAGGGAAAATGTGGAGGTGTTTTACATTTGCTGAAATTTGAACATGTTTCAAAAGTGTATAAAGGAGGAAAACGAGCGGTCAGTGATTTGTCGCTTGAGTTTGAAAAAGGAGAATTCATTTGTTTTATCGGGCCAAGCGGATGTGGGAAAACAACGACTATGAAAATGATCAACCGCTTGATCGAGCCGTCAGAAGGAAGCATTTATATTAATGGAGTGGATGTGTTAAAAAAGGATCCTGTCCAATTAAGAAGAGAAATAGGTTATGTGATCCAGCAGATCGGTCTGTTTCCGCATATGACGATCTATGAAAATATTTCGCTTGTTCTTAAATTACTGAAATGGCCTGAAGAAAAGCGACGAGCTCGTGCAAAAGAACTGCTAACACTTGTGGATATGACCCCCGATTACCTAGGGAAGTATCCGCATGAATTAAGCGGCGGACAGCAGCAGCGTGTTGGAGTTTTACGCGCTTTGGCCGCAGATCAACCGTTGATATTAATGGATGAACCGTTTGGTGCTCTTGACCCCATCACAAGAGATTCATTACAGGAAGAGTTCAAAAAACTTCAAAAAAAACTGAATAAGACTATCGTGTTCGTTACACATGATATGGATGAAGCACTTAAATTAGGAGATCGAATTGTCATTATGAGGGATGGCCAGTTGGTTCAATGCGATACGCCGGACGATATTCTGCGCAATCCTGCTGATGAATTCGTGGAAGAATTCATTGGAAGAGACCGATTAGTACAAGCAAGACCCAACATCCAAACAGTCGAACAAATTATGAACCCTCACCCGGTAACCATTACAGGTGATCGGTCATTATCGGAGGCCATCCAATTAATGAAACAGCATCGAGTAGACTCCTTACTTGTTGTTGATGAACAAAACCTCCTGAAAGGTTATATTGACGTTGAAATCATTGACCAAAAAAGGAAAAAAGCAAGTTTAGTAAAGGATGTCCTGGAATCCGAGTTTACAGTTGAAAAAGATACGCTTGTACGGGATACCATTCGCAAAATCCTTAAAAAAGGGATGAAATATGTGCCTGTCGTTGATCATGACCAACATCTTGTCGGGATTGTAACAAGAGCAAGCCTTGTGGACATTGTTTATGATTCCATCTGGGGCGAAGAACAACAGGGGGAGATGACATGGCTACAGTCTTACAATTTTTAAGTACGTATGGTAATGAATTGCTTTTGAAAACATGGGAACACTTATTAATTTCAATTATTGCGTCCCTGCTGGGAATTCTCGTTGCCGTTCCGCTCGGAATAGCGTTAACGCGGTTTCCAAAAGGAGCCGGAACAGTGATGGGAACCTTGGGGATCATACAAACGTTCCCGAGCTTTGCGATTTTAGCCTTTTTTATTCCTATCGTCGGTGTGGGTAAAATCCCAGCCATTTTAGCTCTCTTTTTTTATTCCGTCCTCCCTATCTTGAGAAACACCTATATCGGTGTGACGGGTGTCAAACGCAGTTTGCTTGAGGCAGGGCGCGGGATGGGGATGACGGGATGGGAGCGGATCCGATACGTTGAAGTGCCGTTGGCCATTCCAGTCATCATGGCCGGCATTCGGTTATCCACTGTCTATTTAATCGGCTGGGCTACACTTGCTGCTTATATTGGAGCAGGCGGACTCGGCGATTATATTTTTAGTGGACTGAATTTATTTCAAGCTAAATTTATCATAGCAGGCGCGGTACCGGTCACAATCCTCGCCCTGTTAACGGATCTTCTTTTAGGCAGAATTGAAACATGGGTTACCCCTAAAGGAATGAGAAAAATGAAAGAAGCTGCTTAAGAGAGGGAGGCAAACACATGTTTAACTCAAAACGTTTTTTAATTGTACTGACCGTTTCAATGATGGTGTTTATGAGTGGCTGCTCTCTCCCGGGGTTAAGCGGACCTTCGAGAAATACCATAGTAGTAGGAACTTTAGGAACTTCCGAATCCCAAATCATGGGCAATATGGTTCGACTTATGATTGAGCATTATACAAATTTGAAGGTCAATACGGTGAATAACCTGGGATCTTCTACCGTTCAGCACCAAGCCATGATGAACGGTGATGTAGATATTACGGCTACCCGATATACGGGGACCGACCTGGCTGGCGCTTTAGGAATGAAGCCAGTGAAAGAACCGAAGAAAGCGCTGGAGATCGTGCAACGGGAATTTCAGGAAAGATACAATCAAACCTGGTTTGACTCGTATGGTTTTGCGAATTCCTATGCATTTACCGTTACAAAAGAACTGGCGAATAAAGAACATTTAAGAACGGTTTCAGATTTAGAAAAGCACGCTCCGGATTTAAAATTAGGTGTGGATAATGCATGGTTAAAACAAAAAGGCGACGGCTATGAAGGTTTTACCCAAAAATATGGATTCGAGTTCGGAAAGACATTCCCCATGCAGATTGGATTGGTATATCAGGCGGCAGCGAAAGGGAAAATGGATGTCGTTTTGGCGTATACCACCGATGGCCGTATCAAATCCTTTGATTTAAAAGTGCTACAAGACGATAAACATTTTTTCCCGCCATATGATACCTCTCTCGTAGCACGGAATGAAGTGTTAGAAGAACACCCCGAGCTTAAAGGGAAGCTGCAAAAGCTGTCAGGAAAAATTGATACAGAAACCATGCAGTCGCTGAATTATGAAGCAGATGGAAAAAAGAAAGAACCCTCCATTGTCGCAAAGAATTTCCTGGAAAAACACAACTATTTTGAATAGGAGGTGGCATGTTGGAGACAATCAATGAAATTTTTTACTATTATTCGCAAAATGCAAGTTATGTTTGGGAACAATTTTACCGGCATTTCCTCATGTCCGCATATGGCGTATTGTTTGCGGCCATTGTAGCGATTCCTCTTGGTATATTAATTGCACGTTATCATCGACTAAGCACTTGGGTGATGTCCCTTGCAAACATCATTCAAACTATTCCTGCTTTAGCGATGCTTGCCGTACTTATGCTCGTCATGGGCCTTGGTACTAATACAGTTGTCTTCGCATTGTTTCTGTATTCTTTATTGCCGATTATAAAGAACACATACACAGGCATCCGCAACGTGGATCAAGCCTTACTTGAATCTGGGAAAGCGATGGGTATGACAAAATTTCAGGTGCTACGAATGGTCGAGCTTCCTCTAGCGATCTCCGTTATTATGGCAGGTTTGCGTACCGCATTAGTCATTACCATCGGAATTGCGACAATCGGCACTTTTATCGGTGCCGGAGGACTCGGAGATATCATCTTACGCGGGACAAATGCTACGGACGGGACAGCTATTATTCTTGCTGGAGCCATACCAACAGCGTTGATGGCCGTAATATCGGATATTTCGATGGGCTGGCTGGAGAGAAAATTTTCACCAAGTAAAAAGAATAAAATCGCTTTTCAGCAACAGACTGCTGCATAAATATCCTCTTAAACCATCCATCCGGGTATTGATCCTGGGTGGATTTTTAACGATGCTGGCTCTAATGTCCACAGGGTTTCTCCTTATATTTACCCTATTTATCTTTTAAATTAATACGAAGTGTTGTACCAACCAAGTACTGTTCCATTGTTGATATTTCCATAAGATTTCTCACACGTTCATTCTTGCAGCCTAAACAAAAAAACCTCTCACAGGCAAAGATGAAACATGGTCACATGAAAAATTCGATCTTCTAGAAGGAACAAAGTTTGTCCGCTTCCTCTACCAGACGGATGCTTCTGTAAACGGAAGAGGCTGGTATGTGGACGATGTGTATTCCACTAATTCAGAAGGTGAAAAGGAAAGATTAGAAGTGATCGAGAATCAGTGGGAACAACGTAGCTGGTAAGAGTACAAAAGCAGTTCTTAAGAGCGATCTTAGGACTGCTTTTTTAATTAAAGGAAAGTAAATCCAATTGACAATGATTCTCATTTTCGATAACCTAAAATAAGAATCAATCGGAAATCAGGAGATTGGGGGAAACTATATGTTTTTTTCTATGTTGTATGGGTTGAAGGATATTCATACTGTTATCTCAAATCAACGCAAAATCGGCGGGGCTGCTGAAGCAATTTCGATTCGCTTAACCACTGGCGAAGAATACTTTAACCCTGTTTTTACGAATATTGATATATCAAAAGGACAATATGTTTCTATTTGTTTTATTGATGAAGATGGTATTAACACGATTACACATGTTGACCAGATTGCAGTAATCAAAGGTTTGCGACATAAGCTGATCTGCCAGCTTGATAATACTTATGTTAAAGAACTGCTTTTAGATGACACTTTACAATACTTACAACGATTGTGTGATATAAATAACGGTTTCGTGACTCATACGTTCAAGAAAGAAGCACTGAAACTCGTTCGAGATATTAGTGAAAAAGAACTGAAAAAACATAACATTTCTCTTCCCTTCCCCATTGATGAGAAGCTCATAAATTTAACTGAACGATTATATGCATAAAGAAAAACGAGGACCTCTTTTAAAGAACCTCGTTTTTTTATATGATCTCGGTTTGGCAGGCTAGTCTATAGCCTTGCTGCAGTTTTTCTTTTAACTTTTCTTGTTCCTTCTCATCCGGAAATGATAAACCGCGTATCCCATTCTCTATCTTAACTGTACAAACTCCACAAGTTCCCTTTTGGCACTTGTACTTTACATCTTGGCCTTGTGCTAATGCCGTCAATAATAAATTTCCTTTTGCGGGTTGAATAGAGAACCTTCTGCTATTTTGCAATAGATTAATCGTTGGCTTTACGACTGGTCGCTTGATTACACTAACGGGCTGTTTTTCTGGATGTTTTTGCGTAGTAATAGCGGTAACGAGATTCGGTACAAGTGAGCCGACAGTTAACACCCTTTTATCCATCAAACTCAATCCTTACCTTTAGTGTCTTCCAGTGTGCAAATGGCAGAAGGACGTTTAATTCGTAAAACCACCGTTTCATACACACGGAAAGGATGATTCATCCCTTCATCTCCCAGATAGGCTGTTTCAAAATCCTCTGAAACGGCTAGATCCAAATTATTTTTTCCGGTATTTAAGATTACTCCTGTCTTTCCTTTTAATACAGGTGATTGGAAAACACCATCAGTCACTAACTCACGAACATGTTCGATCTCTAGTACATTCGTATCTTTATGAACACGGTGCAACAGCGAATATAATTCAGGTGATAACACGAGAGCGAATGGTCCGTTATGATTCATCTCAAGCAATTTGCTTCTTGCTTCAACGATATCCTGAAAGGCGTTTCCAGACTCATACCAATTCCCTACTAGTTGAGTCAGTCTCCCTTTCACATTCATGAGTCCAGGTATATCAAATTCTTTTGAACCATGAAAAATTAATTGATCTTCTGATACAGCAACATCACGAGCAGCATTTGCAGCTGGTGAAAAATCAATCGGAATATCAAGGTTCTTTGCTTGTTCCAGATCACGCCAATACAGAACAAAGTCTTTGTAAATCAATGGAATCGTGTAATTAACCCGCTTGCTTGACTCGATTTCCGTATCAAACGACCCTTGGAAATCCATTTTTGCTTCTACATTCTCTGTGAAAATATCATTAAAAATGCTTTGAACTCCTCTACCGAGTGGTCCGTATAATTCAATAAAACGTCTCCCGACCAATTGTTTACGTGCTGCGTTAATAACGGTCTCATTTAATTGCGACCAATCCTGTCCGCTCAATGGCGAGTCGATGGAATGTTGAAAATGATTCATGCTTATATCCTGCCTTTCTCCATTTCTTTATAATAAACTCCCGACTGTGAACCCTTTTCTTCTCGGTGTCTGTATTGTTTGTGTTTGAAAATTTTGTGGAGCTAAATGATCATGATGCTCGTCATGGTGGGCATGCGGATCAGTATAATCGGTATCAAACATATCGTTAATTTCTTGTAAATAAGTTTTTACTTGCTGGTAATCTTGATAAGTGACCGCTCTTAGCTCTTTTAGCAATGTACTTCTTTCCTCGTCCGTAAATGAAAAAAGAGCGAGATCCAAATGCTCAACAAAATTATGAAGACCGAACTTTTCAAGGTTCAACTCTTGTAGAAGCTTATTAAACTCATTGTTCGCCGGTGAAAATGCCCGATCATCCGTTTCCTTTTGAAATTTGCTTATTAGAGGAATAAGACTTCCAAGCCTTGATAATCTTTGTTCTTCCTCCTCGTAAATATGGTGATAATACAAACGTTCATGATCGTCTTTCGCATTTTGAATCACCGGGTCCAACATGTTCATAAATTTTTCAATGGCGTCCTTCGTCCCAGAAAATATCCCAAAAAATGTATTGAGTTCCTCTTTCACTCTTCCCACCTCATAATCATGTATAATAATCGCCAGTATTGCCATTTTGCCTGCCTTTTATTTCGATTTTCATCAAAAGAAATAAAAATACTTTCTGAAAACAAAAAAACAGTTCCTACGAGATGGCAGGACTGTTTATTTTTCTTGACTCTGTTTTCTAATATGTTGTTCTACAGTAATTGTTTCTGCCTCATTTCGTAATTATCCGCTCCGGTCTCGAATATACATTCATGGAGTTCCCCCTGATAAAACCAACCGTCGTGATTCCTAGCTCTTCTGCCTAACTCATGAGGAGTAATCCCTTTTTCTTTGCAGTATTGAAACAAAGCTTTTACTCTAATCCGGGGTTCACCAGGTTCACTTGGCCAGCCATAAACGCCGTCTGGGAAGCCACTCTCAAAATTTCGACGAGACATATTCTCACGCACCTTTTTTACAGTGTACCCTTTTTTTGACGGTAATATTAGGTCTTCTAATTTCGCCATAACTTAGCACCTCCCGGGAAATGTCTTTTTGCTAACCTTTGTGCAGCCCTTTCATCGAAAATCACTTTTCGTCCAAAAGGGTAACCTCCAAGATCAGTATAAAATTGTAATACTGAGTTCTTCGCTATAAGTTCTACCCTTGATCTAAACTAACCAGCAAGCAAAAGCGACCAAACACTTACCCACATTCTCATAACGCTGATTATCGTTGAACCCCTTTTTCGGACCCAAGAAGCGCTTATTATGTGGAGCGGCTTCGATGTTTTCTAGATGAACACAACTGAATGCTGGATCATGCTGTGGTAATAATGTGATTAATCCTGTGCAACATCGGGTTCACCCTCGGTAATTAATGCAAACACTGTAAGCCCCTTTTCAAAAGGAACTAACCAATTAAAAGCCCAACCACCTTGCCTTCTTTCGGACAAACCTACATGAAGTTAAAAAAATAAAGCTTTTTAAAAAAGATCAACCTTTTTCAACCAAAGGATCCCATTCATGGAATTCAATTATGGATGATATAGATTTAATAAAAGTCTGTACCCAAACACCTAAAAAACAGTAGTTTAAAATTTTTTGATAAAGTCAAAGCGGGCGCTTTTTAACCATAAGCCTTAGCAGGAATAAAACTCAAAAGTAGGACCCTTTATCGCCTTCAAAATGAACGACTCAAACTATAGAGGACCGTCTTATGATCGTCCCAATGAGCACTTTGAATGGCATTAGCGGAAATCAAATAAAGAAAAGAAAAAGCAGCCGTAAAGTCCGCTGTGTTTATGAGGAGTTGATTAAGTTAGCGGATTGTCTCATCGGTTACACAGTTTACCGAGGAACATACGGTGCTTGTCGAGTGCTTTAAAACAATTCATTCTAATGTTTTATGGGAGGAAAGAAGAGATTTCTGATGGTTATTTTATGAATCACATTCTCAACATTTATATATCATAGTATATCCCTTTGAATCATTGTATAGAAATAGGGAAGAATCATTCTGTTCTTTTCATCTGCCTCTCTGATCCAATCATCATTATTTGAAGATATAGATAATACAACGTTAGCAAAAAGACAGTTAACAATATTACTGAGTCCCTAATAATAGGTGCCTTCGGTTGAAAATAAAAAGGACCATATTTGGCCCTTTTATTTTTTGCTTGTAAACAATATTATTTAAAAGCCCTCATTGAAAGCTATGATCCAGACCCTTTGTTCTTTATGGCGTAATTTTTATGTTTACATAATCGCAAGCATTTATAATTGTGTTCAAATTCGTGATCCTTAGAAGTAAAGGGGATTTGGGATTTGTCTATTTGGATGACTATTTACCAATCGTGGTAAATCCATATTAACTTTTGATCTCCACTTTTCCTAAGTCCTCCTGTATGGCATTCCTAGGGTCTATCGTTGACCGTTCATGAATGTCATTCAAGATAAATACAGTATCGTTATCTTTATTTAATACAACGAATGAATAACCTTTGATGTGCTTTTCTAGAGTATTAATTTGCTTTTTCGTTAAGCGATGAGGGATGTCTTCAACTAAGCGTAAATGACAAAACTTACCCTGTGAATCACCCTTTGAAAAAGATGGGCCAGGCTTAAATGTGGATTGTTCCAGCGAAGTTACTTCAACAGTCTGATCAGGAAAACCAATTCCAAAGGAGTAAACGATTCCATGTGATAAGAAATGTACAAGCTTTCCACTTAATTGATAGTCCATATCAAGAACGAGCTTATTATCCTTAATATGTACCGTAAATGAGGTTGGATGAAAATTGAAATTATCAAACCGTTTACCAAAATCCAGTCTTTCTTCGTTAGTTAACTCCGCTGTTTGTCTTTTGTATGCTTCAGATTCTTGGGTTGAGGCTTCTTTTTCTTTAGGATCAGATTGGTTTTCCTCATTGGAACAACCTGTGATTGCTATCGATAATATCAGGCAAGCAAAAAATTTGTTCATTTCTCCTCCTTTAAATGGGTTCTTGTGCTGAATACTCCCGATATGTCCACTTATTATGGATGGATCTTTTCTTTTTCAATTTGCCCATATTATAGTAGCGTTCATATCCAGCCGATTTTACATATTTACTCCCAAACTTTAGCAGATGTTTTTGTTTTGCAGGAATAGTATAGGTGCAAGTTGTACTAACTCTCTTTGTCTTTCCCCAGCCTGTTTCATAATGGATCGCAATTTCCGCGACGGCCGCTTTAAGACTTCCTGTTGATGAAGCCGATGAACTTGTATATTTAGATCTTTCCACACTCATCGATACTGTCCGTTTCTCTTTGTTTTTGGTATTGTCTGCTTCATGATCCCAATAGGTTTTCTTGTGTTTCGATTTTGTTACCTTTTCATACTCCCATCCCGTATACGCCTCCTCAGCCGGCCTGTAACCGTCATCCGGTAAAGTTGGAAGATACTTTAAAACGGTGTCGTTACCATAATGAGGGCCAGACATCTTTGCAGTTTCCTGATAAGTATCTGCAAGGGCTTGTCCATTTCCAATTCCCATAAAAACGGATGCGGTTAAGACAAACGCAACACTCATTTTTTTAAAATTACCTTTGCTTATCACGACTACCAGCTCCCTTGTTATTGAGTAATAAAAGTCAAAATCCACCATCATCCACGTCTTTTTGTTTTAATGTGACGATGTAGTATAATTAATAAAGACGGATGAAGGAGATGCAGCTCCTTCATCCAGTTATTTTATTGTGGGATCTAAGGAGTGATGTTGTATTGGAAAAAGATATAAAAATTAGAAAAGTTGGAAATTCACTAGGTGTATTAATCCCATTGGAAATGCTAAAAAACCTAGGTGTAGGCGAAGACGATTTGGTTCGTATGACATACGAAAATGGGAAGATCATCATTACAAATAATCTGGAATCATCAGAAGCGAAATTCAAAGAAAGAATATTTCGTCTTATAGACGAGTATATGAAAAATGAAAAATAAAACTAGAAGGTGGGATTCCCACTTTCTTTTTTCTATAGAGCTAAATCATCTCTCCATACATCCACTCCTTTTCACTATTAAGTTATAACAAAAATTATAATATGAATTTATTTTATATCCGAGTTAAGTATATTTCATGGGTAAAAATGCTTATTTTTTCATATTTGTGTTATAACTTATCGAAAAAATCACTTTTCATAAAAAACTCCTTTAAAATGACACTATGTTATAATATAGTTATAATAAGAAGGAAGTTAACAAGGGTTACACGGCCATCTTAAAGCATTTGTTCTTAAATTTATTAACAAAAAAAGAAGCCGTTATCACGACTTCTTCTCCTTCTCTTCCGCAGGTACTCTTCCACAATCGCAGAACTGTTTAGTGCATTGTAGTAAAGTGGTTTACATTTCTCTATTTAACTCTGCTAAATATGTTACCCCTCGCACACTAATAAAATGATATTTATCAATTCCGCTGTCGATAGTCGTAAGTAATCGATAAAAAAAGAAGCATCCTCATCTGGACAGCCTCTTTTGGCTGAACCGGCTATCCGAAGGTATAAGAAATACAAATACAGCTATTAGTTGGTTCCTCCGCCTAAACCCTTGGAAGAATCTCTCCACTCCTCGTCTAATTTACTTTTCAAAGTGAGAAGTACTATAGGCACGATGTCTTTTAATAATTAACATATTTATTTTTTAATCCATCAATTATCTGGTAACCTTTTCTTTACCTCTATCGACTAATTTTATGTAATACACAATAAAAATCAAGGGAGAAAAGGAGAGGATTTTATGTTGAAATTCAACAAAAAATGGTTGACAGGTATCCTTGTTGCATTATTGACTTTTATGTTGTCAACCCCTTCCATTGCCTCGGCAAGCGGGTTTCATCACCCTGAGAATTGGAAACAAAATTCTGTTCTTAAGCAAGGCAAAGCCAACACAGAAGTTAGGAATATGCAGTATATCCTTAACGTGATGTCTTTTTACACTGAAACTGGGCTCGTTGATGTTGATGGAATATTTGGGCCGAAAACAGCCGCCGGTGTAAAGAAGTACCAAAAAGAAAATGGATTAATTGCCGATGGCATCGTCGGCCCAAAAACCTGGAACAGTTTTTCACAATATATAAAGAAGAAAAACACTTCCACCTACGGAGCTGGCGGCTTTATGGGCCTAAGAATGGAATGGAAGTATGACAATAAGTCAGATTCCTCTCCCTCAACTGCGACCATCTTCGGTAATGGAACGGATAAATCGGATGGCTATCGGCTATACGCCAAGTAAATAACAAACCCATTGGTTTAAAAACCCAATGGGTTATTTTATTTATCAGAAAGAGCGTTTTTTTTATTTACACTCCAAATTTTACTACCAGTTTCAGTAACAAAAACCATCAGCAAAACTACAGTAATTATTTGGTTTTTCCATCCTTTTTACGAGGTGGCTTTCCACCTACATTAATTAAGGTTGACCTTTCGTATCTATTCCGTTACGTCATCATGAGCACGCCAATGGTCGCTGATTTAAAAAACAAAACCGATCCAAATTAATGTTGAATTAATAATTCTTTAAAATCTAACAATACAGCTTTTATATTTGCGTATTACACTATTAAAGTGAAAGAGCGGCCATAATCGACGAGCGATAGGAAAAACAGATGGTCCTCAATTACGACTAATCTTTCTCCTGGAGGTTTTCCTTATGAGTATGTCAATGGGGAATGTTATGGATCTTAATATTACACATGAAAAATTGAACGGTACACATTATTTGGAATTAGTCGGAGAAGTTCAGCGCTACACAGCACCCAAGTTAAAAGCAATACTTTTCCCTTTGTCCGAACAAACTAAACAAAAAATCATTATTGATGTTGAGAAAATTTATTTTATAGATAGTGTTGGGTTAGGAGTGTTCGCCGGAGCAATTAAATCATCGATCATGAACAATAGTACGTTAATACTAAGAGGCATGACCTGTCGAGTCCGCCGACTATTTGAGATAACTGGGCTTATAGAAATGATCTAAGTCAGGTATGTGCCCTTTGTTCAGATTGAAAAAGAAGAAATGCCAATGAAGGGAAAGTTAACCAAAAAAGGGGCGGCCATTCAATCTGTATTTCTATCAACAAACGATTGCAATGCGAAGGCTTATGGACTCCTTCACCGACTATTGCAACGAACGAGGACTACAATGCTTCGTTGGAAGAAACAGAAACCCGCTCTCAAATGAAAATTTGAAAGCGGGTTTTACTGTTTGACAGTCATTAAGTTATATTGCCTTTGATACGTTGAATTTCATAAACTGCTTCCATAGTATTAACAGCGCCCTTCTTTGTTTGAAGGGACATCAATCTTTGCGAAAAGAACGGTCAGGGGGCTGAAGTTTGTGAAGTTTTATATTCATGCTGAATTGGTTCTTTTAAACTTAGAATGATTAGGAATCCAAGAATAAGTAGGAATCCAAAGTAACCAAACGCAAGGTTATAATTGTTTGTTGTATCCAAAATAGCTCCTACGATCATTGGGGAAAAAAAACCGCCAAGATTGCCGCCGCTGTTTACTGTAGCTATCGCTACTGGGTAGGTATCTCTGGTGGTTAAACCCATTGGATATGCCGTAAAAGCAGGCCAGCCTATATTAAGGAAGAAACCAGCAAGACCCAGACAGAGAGCAACAAGCGCTCCGTTATCCGGAATATTGATAATAACAAACATCATGACGGCTGCAGCAGTAGCAGTTATTAACATAGTAGGTTTGCGTCTTTTCTCGAAAACTTTATCTGATAAAAATCCGCCCAGAATAGCTCCCAATAAACCGCCAACAGCCGGCATCGATGCTACGAATCCCATTTTCATAAAAGAGTACCCTTTTGCATTCACCAAATAACTTGGAACCCAAGTCAAAATTCCATATATTACACTGTTCATTAAAAAATAAGTAAGGGTATTTCCCCAAATATTCCAGGAAGCAAAGACACTTTTAAATGTAGTTAAAGGTGCTACTTTTTGATAACGAATGAATTTATCGAGCCAGCCAAAGGATTTTTCCTTGCCAGAATTTACTTGGATTGCTTGACTTTCACGAATATACCTAGCTTCCGCTTCGGAAACATTTGGAGAATCCTCAGGTTTAGTTCTTACAAAAGCATACCAGATGACTGCCATAATAATACCCGGTATAGCAAACCAATAGAACACAGATCGCCAGCCTTGGGTGACAGCTATCCATGAAGCGATAATAGGAACCACAATCGGCGCCAGCTGGGTTGAGGCAATATATACACCTGTAGCCGTAGCCTTCTCCTTAGCAGGGAACCACTGGTTAATTGTAGAAGTCATAGTCACAGGTGCAGGTCCTTCTGCAATCCCTAATCCTAAACGAAGCAATACCAAAGAGGTTGCACTTTTTACTGTACCAAGTAGGAATGTTACAAGTGAGAAGGCAAGGATTGCAAGTGCACCTATACCCCTTGACCCCTTTTTACCTAGAGCAAAACCGGCCGGAATTTGTGTAATGGCATATCCCAGGAAAAAGAAACTCGCAATCGCACCAGCCTGGAAGTTATTTAGAGTAAACTCTTTTTGAATAAACGGTAAAACAACTCCAATATTCGTTCGGTCAGCGTAACATACAAAATAGGCACCAAAAATAATAGTCAGGACTACCCAGCGAAAGCTTGATTTTGTCTTTGTTGATGGTACAGCCTTAATTTTGGATTGAGGTACTGCCATCATTTTCACCCTCCAACAATAAATTAAAATGATATAAAAAAATCAGATTCACATAAGTAAGTATCTGGGTGTAAAGAACAAACCAGGCATTAATTTTCAAACTATTCAGACATAAAAAATTAAAAATAATATCTACTCTTGCGATCATCCGAGCAGTTCACTAACCAACAGTTCTACTAATCCGTTTAATCCTGCAGCTTTTCGATAGTGGTTTATTTAACAAATAATCTTTCTGGATGTTTCTCCATGGTCATTCTTTCCTGTAATACTCCTATTATCAGCAATTTTTGGTGCAGCCATGTTATCGTAAGAGAAAGCAAAAGCTTATATTTACCTACTCATGCAAAGTGTCCTATATCTGTAGGATCACTATATCTTTGTCTTCCTGCGATATGAGAAATAATCATTTTTTAAAGATTAACTGGGGTAATTGGCTTTTTTTCATTTAGAACATTCAGAATATTATCAGCAGCTAAATTGGCCATGTTCATTCTTGTTTGAACACTTGCACTTCCGATATGAGGAAGCGTGACAACATTAGGTAGGGAAAGTAAAGGATGATCAGAAGGGACCGGTTCCTCCTCAAATACATCAAGGCCAGCAGCCCAAATTTCACCATTCTTTAATGCATCAAATAATGCTTCTTCATCAACAATCCCGCCTCTTGCAGTATTTATGAGAACGGCATTGCTTTTCATTAGAGATAATTCCTCTTTCCCAATCAAGTGGTAAATTTCATCACTAAACGGTAGGAGAAGGCAGACATAATCAGCCTGCCGCAATAATTCTCGTAGTTCCCTGAAATGGATTCCCAGCTCCCGCTCTTTATCATACTTACGCGTGCGATTATAATAAAGGACATTCATGTTAAATCCTTTCGCCCGCTTTACAAGCGCTTCCCCTATTCTTCCTAATCCAACTATCCCTAACGTTGCACCATATATATCCTGGCCTGTATGCTGCATCGGGGACCATGCACCCCATTCCCCTTTGCGAAGAAAGTCAGACGCATACATGAGTCTCCGGGCTGTGGCCATTAAAAGAGCAAACGTTAAATCTGCTGTTGTTTCAGTGAGTACACCAGGAGTATTAGTTACAATAATCCCCTTTTTTTGAGCCGAGTGTATATCGATATTATTAAAGCCGACTGCCATGTTACTAATAATCTTTAAACGGGTTGCTTCATTAATGACCTCTTCATCAACCATGTCTGTCAATAAGCATAAGAGGCCATCTGCATTTTTAATTTCCCTGAGTAAAATTTCCCTCGGTACCGGGATTTCCTCCTCTTCCCACATCCTTACATTTAAATCGATTGAAAGTTTGTCGATTACATCCTTAGGTAGTAATCTCGTTATATATATGGTTGGTCTCAACTTCTACTCCACCTTTGGCACTTTGTCCTGTGCTAATTGCAAAGAAAGTTTTTAATGAAGGATACAATTCGTTGAATATATGATAAAGCTGAGAATACGTTTCCCGCATGCCGACCTCAGGCTTAGCCGTATATATGGTTCCATTCCCTATAGCAGTAGCTGCTTCTTCCAGAGAGGAAAAATAGCCAATAGTGGTGCCGGCTATGATACAGGCTCCTAATACACCCGTTTCGGAAATAGCTTTAATCTTAATTTTTTTCTCCAGAACATTCGCTTTGATTTGGGCCCATTCCCTGTTTTTAGATCCCCCGCCGATGGAAGAGAAGCTTTCTGCCTGTAATTTGTAACACTCTTCAATAATTTCATAGATCTGTCTTAGACCATATGAACAACCTTCCAAAATGGCACGATACATATCGGCTTTTACAGTATTCAAATGGATGCCTACAAAGACCCCACGTGCGTTAGTATCCCAAATCGGTACTCGTTCCCCCTGCATATACGGCAGGAAGAATACACCGTTCGCACCCGCAATCGATTGCTTGGGCAAATCCTCTAAAATACGTTTTGAATGGCCTTCCGGTTTTAAAAACTGCTCGTAGAACCATTGGATGGCTAAACCGGGGAAAGACATTGCTCCATGGGACAGCCAACGATTTTTCATAACATGGCATCTATTCAAAAATCGCTTATCCAAACAATCAGGCTGATCTGTACAGACGGTTAAAACATTTGAGGTTCCAACGGATTCAAACATTTCATTCACGCCGAGACCAAGTGCAGCTGCTGAACAGGCTGTATCAGCCGCCCCTGCTATAACCGGAATACTATAAGATGAAAAATCAGGCAGGAAGTTTCCAATAACCGAACTCGGATCCACAACCTCAGGAAGCTTCCTGGCATCAATACCCACCTTCTCGTAGATTTCTGGTGACCAATTATATTTTTCAATATCAAAAATTCCAGTGTAGGAACATTGTGTCCAATCCATTAAAAAGTTCCCTGTGAGTTTGTGCAAAATAAATGTTGAAAGGTTTCCCCACTTATATGTTTGTTGATACAAATCGGGATAATGGTTCTTAAACCATAGATGTGTTGTAACCGTATACATCCCAGGCTCTATTCGGTTTTTTGTGATGTTAAACAATAACTCTTTACCCACAGTTTCTTTAATAAGCTCAGATTCATCCCTGCTTCTTTGGTCTAAGTAAACAATTCCGGGGTAAAGGGGATCTCCCTTTTCATTTAAAAACACAGAACTGTTGCAAAAAGTAGAAAGAGAAATGGCATCAACTGAACCAATGGTATCTACTTGCTCCCATACTTTCAAAAGCAATGTTTTCGTCTTATTCCATGTATCCTCTAAGTCAATTTCCACCCAACCCATTAATGGGTAAACAAGGGACAGAGGCTGGAACTCAAGAAATTCCAGCGCTCCTTCCTTGTTCATCGCACCTACTTTAATACCGCTCGTTCCAATATCTATTCCAATAATGTGAGACACGGCTCATCACCCTTAGTATGAAGTTACTGGTGAATCCATCAACTCGTTATAAAGCTCCATCGTTTCTTTGACAGTACCTTTATTATGAATAATATTTTTAAAGGCTTTTACAACAGCAGTTGGATTTGGATTGTTCCATACGATCCTTCCAAAGGTAATGCCTACTCCCCCAGCATCAATTACGTCATAGACCATTTGAAAATAATCTTCTATATTATTCCCGTTATCCCCGCCTGCTACGACTACCTTTCCTGGAGTCGAGGAAACAACCTTGTGGAACGTTTCTGGATTTCCAGTGTACTTTGTTTTTACAATGTCAACGCCAAGTTCAGCGCCTGCACGAACTGCATAGGCCACATCCTTCCAATTATTTTTATCCTCTTCAGGAATTTGATTTCCTCTTGGATAAATATGGGCAATCATCGGAAGTCCGTGAGCCGCTGCCTGCCCGGCTATAATCCCAAGATTACGCAGCTGTTCCGGCTGGTCATCACCGCCAACAATACATCCCATTGAAACGGCATCAGCTCCTAAACGTACAGCTTCATCAACCTCTGTAACCCATGCGTCATAGTTGGGCTGCCACGGTGAGAAGGTAGAGCATTTTAAAATAAAGCCTGTTTTACCCGCATGGGGGCGGTAACACATATCTGCAATTCCTTTATGCATGGTAATAGCATCCGGACCACCAACAACGATTTCATCCATCTTACGCTGGATTGGCATGAGTTCTTCAAAAATCCCACGTGCCATTGCCTGGTCGACAGCCACTGCCAAAAGCTTTCCAGATTCCTGATTTAAGAGGCGATTCATACGAATTTCCTTACCTAAAAAGGACATCGTCAACACTCCTATTCTCACTTTTTATTGGGTAATAACTGATTTCATGCCATTTCCATTTTTCACATCCATAATTGCTTTCTCAATATCCTCCAGAGTGTAGCCAGTAGTGGTTAAAACATCTGTGTTAATTTGACCGGTAGTTATCAAAGAAAGTGATTTGTGGTAATCTGCTCTTGTTAATGACGATGTACCGTTTATATTAATCTCGTTATAATGTATAACATTCGGATCTATTTCCGACATTGCACCATTTGTGAATCCAGCAAATAAGCTTAATGTTCCGCCCTTTTTAAGCAGGGTGGCACATTGATTGACCAGTGACGGAACTCCTATTGCCATAATCACTACATCAGCACCTAACCCATCGGATTGGCTTAATACGATATTCTCCAGTGATTCAGTGAGAGGATTCACCGTAACATCTGCACCAGCCAGGGTGGCTTTATCCCGTCTATGCTCGATTGGTTCACTTAGAACAACAGACCTAGCCCCTGCTATTTTAGCTAATTGAACATGCATCAAGCCGATCGGACCGCCGCCAATAATAACGACAACGTCACCCATTTTAACACTTGCTTTTCTTTGTCCATTAATACAGCAGGCAAGCGGCTCAGTAACAACTGCTTGTTCAAAGGATAAATGAGCAGGAATTCTAACAAGATTTCCAGCCTCCAGGGCAGCAGTTGGTATCCTTACATATTCTGCAAAACCACCATCAAACTCATATCCAATGGCTGTTCGGTTTGCACACACATTCTCTCTTCCATTCAGGCAGTAATAGCAATTCCTGCAAGGAATTACAGGCATAACCGCCACTCTGTCCCCTTTAGAAAAATCCTTCACTTCTAAACCCACTTCGACAATAGTGCCAACAAGTTCATGTCCTATAATCGAAGGAATTCGAACACCTTTAGTCTTTTTTCCTTCAAAGATTCTTACATCCGTACCGCAGACGGCACTAGCGTTAACCTTAACAAGAACTTCATCTTCATTGATTTCCGGTTTTCGAACCTCTTGAAGCTTAAGTTCGTTGGGACCGTGAAAAACCGCTGCTTTCATGGCCTGTTTCTCCTTTGTCCTTGGTTTTTTGGCAAAAATTTTCCTAAACAAAGCAACTGAATAAAATAATATACATCCTCCTTATGTGCATCTTCTCCCCTCATTTCTGACCAGATGCGCTTTCATACAACTTTAAAGAATCGATTAAATATTCAGAAAATAACTTACGAGACCATAATAACATGTGGTGGTAATTTCCTTCAAGTAATATAAATAAAAAAAGAAACTTTTTTTCACTACGGATTAAAGTTTCTTATCAATCGTTGATTTCCTTGTTTTCTGAAGGTTTTGATAGTACATTTCATATTTCTGGTTAGCTACAGCAGCGACCAAAATATCAATTATGGTTAATTGAGCGATCCTTGAAGAAATTGCATCGGTTCGAAATAAGGTTTCATTTGATGCTGTTTGTAATACAATATCCGAAATCTTTGTAATAGGGGATTTGGATGAGTTAGTTATACAAATAAGGGTTGCTCCTGCTTCTTTTGCTAATTTTAGAGCAGATAATACATCTGTATTGGAACCCGTATGAGAAACTCCGATAACCACATCTTTATTGGTTAAAACGCTTGCTGACATAGCTTGTAGAATGGAATCGTTATAGGCAAATGATTTTATCCCTAATTTCAATAACTTATGGTGCGCATCGAGTGCCACAGTACCTGATCCGCCTGTTCCATAAAATTCGATTAGACGGGCATTTGATATGGCA
Source organism: Fictibacillus sp. NRS-1165 (assembly GCF_050468105.1). Classification (NCBI taxonomy): domain Bacteria; kingdom Bacillati; phylum Bacillota; class Bacilli; order Caryophanales; family Fictibacillaceae; genus Fictibacillus; species Fictibacillus sp. NRS-1165. Next base: position 60,622 of record NZ_JBDPNU010000024.1, on the reverse strand, counting down.
TTGACCGCTTTCTTTATTTCTTCATCATTACAAACCTCGATCGTATCATATAAGGCTTGTATGTTGGACTGGAAAACCTTCTTTTTTATAGTTACAACATCGTCGCCTTTTTCAATAATTTCGTGAATAACTTTTTCTGGGGTCATTACTTCTTTGGCCAAATTTATTTTTAAATCCTGAAAGCCCTTGTATCCTAGCCGTTTACATAAGCGAACGACAGAAGATTCACTTGTTTCACTTCTTTCGGCAACCTCTGTTATTGAAAGATGGATAATTTCTTCTTGATTTTGTTCAATGTACTCTATAATCTTTTTTTCTGAATCCCTTAACTTTGACATAGCCGCATTAGTTCTGGTGAAAAAGCCAGGATTTGTATTTACTCTCAAATCGCTCATTGCGTGACCTCTTCTTTCTCTTTCTTTCTATTCTCTATTCTATAATATCTGATTCATAATTTTCTACTTAGATTCTTAACAATTACTCAACTTAAAAAGTTTACAACAATAGTGCCATCACAAAAGGCAGCCTCGTTTACGGATATATTAAGGATAGAATGGCAACATCACCCACCTATGGAACTGCCGTGGTAACAGGCTCCACCATGGATATATTGCAATTCTATGTCCCCTACCGCGCGTGCCGTTCAGGTATTTTTCGGCCCAAATGTAACCCTGGTCAATGTAAACGGTGCTAAGGTCCCATTTGAAAAGAACGGAAATTATATCATCGTTAATTACGGATTCAAATAGCAGAAGGAGTTTCCCCCTTTTGCTATTTCTTGGCGAGGGGCTCCTATTTAAAGACTCAATAAAGACTTGTCTTTTAAGCAGGAACTCCTTAATATGGATTCAGGAACGTGACAAGGAGGTAGTTATGAAATCAGTGGCCGAATTGGAACATCAATTAACTGAACATTCGGATAAGTTTCCTGAGTTTCTATCGACGCTAGATGGCGATCTTTTGATTCTTGGAGTCGGGGGAAAGATGGGACCCAGCCTGGCACGGCTAGCCAAGAAAGCGATCGATAAGCTCCAAATGAAAAAGAGAGTGATTGGGGTTTCGCGGTTTAGCTCCGATTCGTTACGGCAAGAACTCGAAGCAGATGGAATTGAAACGATCGCCGCTGATCTCCTCAATGAGGAACAGTTGGGCGCATTACCAGATGTAAAAAATGTGATCTTTATGGCTGGCACCAAGTTTGGGACAACAGGAAACGAGCCCTTCACATGGGCGATGAATGCCTATCTACCTGGCCGAATAGCAGAAAAGTTTAAACAGTCCAGAATTGTATCTTTTTCCACAGGTAACGTCTATCCCTTAACTTCTGTATCGTTAGGAGGCGCCTCTGAAGAACATCCTCCCAGTCCAATTGGAGAGTATGCCCAATCATGTTTGGGAAGGGAACGTATTTTTGAATACTTCTCCCGAAAATACAATATTCCAATGGTACAATTCCGTTTAAATTACGCGATTGACATGAGATACGGGGTCCTTAGTGACGTTGCAAGGGCCATTATGGAGGAAAAAACCATTGATCTACAAATGGGGAACGTCAATGTGATTTGGCAAGGCGATGCAAATGAAATGGCGATCCGTGCTTTAGGCCTCTGTTCAACGCCTCCCTTTACCTTAAACGTGACAGGTCCTGAAACCGTATCCCTTCGATGGCTAGCAACACGGTTTAGTGAATTGTTAGGGAAAGATCCTCTATTTATCAACGAAGAACAAGAAACCGCCCTACTCAGCAATTCCTCTAAAGCCCATCAATTATTGGGTTACCCTCGCGTTTCCCTTCGTCAAATGATGGATTGGACGGTGCAGTGGATTGAGACGGGTGGCAGTAACATTAATAAGCCTACTCATTTTCAAGAAAGAGTCGGATCCTTTTGAAAGCGCTGTCATATTAAATACCTAATCTATTTGCGAAAACCATTTGTTTATCAACCGCTGTTTAGAGTCGCATGATAAAAAGTTAGGGAGGATATCCATGAACAATAAAAAGTGTGGGGTTATGGTGCTTTGTTTAATGTTCATTTTATTGATGGCTCTTTCAGGTTGCTCAAGCAAAGGAAGCAGCGGCTCTTCTGATCAGGTAGAGATCAAATTGGGGTATTATTCATCCCCTACCTCTGATGCAAAGATGAAAGAATTGGTCGAAGCGTTTACGAAGAAACACCCACATATTAAAATCGTCACTGAAACGGCCCCATATAACCAATTTGTTCAAAAGCTGGATACACAAATCGCAGGCGGTAATGCACCTGACGTTTGGCTTTCAGATGGCGTCTTGGTCTCTAAATTCGCCGAACGCGGAGCCATTAAGGATGTCACAAGCTTAATCGAAAAGGATTTAAACAAAGACGACTTTTATGGGTTTGATTACAACAAAGACCCAAAAGGACAATATTGGGGAGTTCCTCAAGGCATTCAGGTAGGTGCTCTCTTCTATAACAAGGACATGTTTGATAAGGCCAAAGTGAGTTATCCTACAGCCCATTGGACGTGGGATGACACTTTGAAAGCGGCTGAAAAGGTGACAATGGACACGAGTGGAAAGTATGCGGATGAGTCTGGGTTTAAATCCAAGTCTATTAAACAATACGGTTTAACGTTTTTCAACATTACTGAAGGCTGGTTTCCGGTCATGAAAGCCTATGGTGGTGGTGTGCTTGATGAATCCATGAAAAAGTCCATCGTGAATTCTAAAGAAAACAAGGAAGCTGTTCAGTGGATGGTGGATGGAATGAAGAAAAATGTCATCACTGATCCTGCAGATATCAAAAGTTTTAAAAACCCTGTCGATGTGTTTCCAAGTCAGGCAGCGGCGATGAGGATCGGTCTATACGCCAGAACGCTAGCGGCAAATGAAGCGGGATTAAATTACGATGTGACCTTGCTGCCAACAGGTCCTAATGGAAAACGTTTCGCTCCTGTCATAGCAAACTCCTGGGTGATTAACAAAAAAGCGGATGACCAAAAAACAACAGCGGCTTGGGAATGGATCAAATACTGGGTAACGAATGATGATGTGCAAAAACAATGGGGAGATCTCGGAGAAGCGATTCCTGTAAAAAAATCCGTTGCCAATTCTGATGCCTTTCTAAAAGGGAAAATCAATAAAAAGGTATTCATCGATAGCCTTGAATTTGCGGGGACGCTAGACGCAAATGCGGTATGGACGGAATGGCTGGCAAAATTCAATGATAACATCAACCCTGCGTTTACCGGGGAGGAGTCGATTGACGAATCGCTCCAGAAAGCAGATAAAGACATTCAAAGCGTCTTGGATAGTTTTTATAAGAAATAATGAAACACAAAAGAAAGGATGCGAAGAATGGATGAACTAAAGACCAATTCTCATTTGGCACAGAAAAAACAACCGATACCATTATCAAGGAACACAAGTCTCTCGTTTAAGCTCAAGCGAAAATCGTTACTTTCATCTGAGGGGAAATGGGGGCTGTTTATGGTCTCCCCTTACCTCCTTCATTTTTTTGTCTTTGTAGCGTTTCCATTGGTGGCCTCTCTTTATTTCAGTTTATCTGACTATGACATTATCAACCCGCCTGAATTCACGGGGCTGAAAAACTATGAAAAGCTTATTCACGCCCCATTGTTTTGGAAGTCCCTCTGGAACACCATCTATTTTTCCATCCTCTTTGTACCCACTCAAACGATCCTTGCCCTTATCCTTGCCGTCGCTCTCAACCAAAAGTTAAAAGGCTTAAAATTAATGAGAATGGCTCATTTTCTGCCGGTGATTTCCTCTTGGACGGTTATTCTTTATGTCGTTGATGCTTTTTTAAACCCTCGTTTCGGTACCGCCAATTCAATTTTAATCAAGTTGGGGCTGGAACCTCAAAAATGGCTTCAGGATGAAGCACTGGTGATCCCCCTTCTGGTGGCGATTGCCGTCTGGAAAGGCGTTGGGTACATGATGATTATCTTTTTAGCCGGATTGCAAAACATTTCACCAGAACTTTATGAAGCGGCTGAAATGGATGGCGCGGGAATAATTAAGAAATTTATGCGTATCACACTGCCCATGATTTCCGGAACGACCTTCCTTGTCTTGATTATGAGTTCGATCACGACCTTCCAATCCTTTGAGCAAATCTATGTCATGACTGGGGGTGCGGCGGATATCTCCCTTGCTGGTGGACCAAATAATGCCAGCCTTGTGCTTATGCTATACCTTTACAAAGAAGGCTTTACATTTATGCATATGGGATATGCATCAGCCATTGCATGGATCCTTTTTATTTTTCTATTTCTCTTTACCTTATTTCAATTATTGATTCAAAAACGTTGGGTCCATTACGATTAAATGTGATCTCATCACGTACTTTTGGTTTTCAAAGAGAGGAGCGTTCGTATGCTGCGTAAGATCTCTGCTTATACATTCATAATTTTAAGTTGCCTAATCATGTTTCTTCCCTTCGTGACCACGATCTTTAATTCTTTAAAAAGCTATGCCCAATACTCCGCTCTCCCTTCAAAATGGTTGCCAGACCCTATAGAATGGAGCAATTACAGAAAGGTCTTTGAATTAGGCGACTTTGGTCAATATGCCTGGAACAGTATCATTGTCGCGGTTTTATCAATAGTTGGTGCTCTCCTATCTAGTTCTATGATTGCATACGCTTTTGCCAGACTGAACTTTCCGTTTAGGAACTCCCTTTTTTTTCTAGTCCTAGGGACAATGATGATTCCACCGGTAGTGACAATTATTCCAACGTTTATTCTTTATAAACATGTCGGGATGCTGGATACCCTCACTCCCCTTTGGCTGGTCGAGTGGCTCGGACAGCCCTTTGGAATTTTTCTGTTGAGGCAGGCGTTTTTAAGCATTCCAAAAGCCTACGAAGATGCCGCCAAACTAGATGGCTGCAACCCATTTCAAATGTATTGGAGACTCTTCCTCCCTATGTGTAAACCGTCTCTTGCCACATTGGCCATTTTTACGTTTATGACAAAATGGAACGAAATCCTCTCCCCTTCAATTTACCTGTCATCGAAAGAGAACTATACCTTGCCCATAGGAATCTTATCACTCGGTGGCCAGTGGACTGGAAACGAGCAGTTCTTGGTAGCTGCGGCACTTTTGAGTTTAATCCCGATTCTCGTTGTTTTTTGGTTCGCTGAAAAATACTTTGTTCATGGAGCGAATTCATCTGGCGTAAAATAAGTGTCTTATTCAGAAAAAAGGAAAAAAAGGGTGATCCAATGATGTATACTGTCGCTCTCATCGGAGCTGGAAGCATTGCAGAATGGCATTTAAAAGCGATTCCGAAAATAAAAGAGCTGAAGTCCATTGCCATCGCTGATGCGGCATATGAGAAGGCAAAAAAACACTCAGCAATTTACGGATTGACTGCTTATCATGATTACAAAAACATGATTAAATTTGAAAAACCAGACATTGTGGTTATATGTCTCCCCCATTATTTACATAAAGAAGTAGCCGTCTGGTGCGCACAACAGGGTTGTCATCTGCTGTTGGAAAAACCTATGGCCCTCAATGTACAGGAATGCGATGAAATCATTAAAACGGCAGCCTCTCATAAGGTAAAGCTAATGGTAGGCCATATACAGCAATATCAAGCCGTTAACCAAAAGGCAAAGGAAATCATTCAAAGCAGCGAGCTAGGACAGCTGGTTATGATTAATGATTCACGCCATCTCAATTACTTTGCGAAAGAACGTCCTTCCTGGTTTTTTGAACGAGAAAAGGCAGGAGGCGGTATCTTAATGAATATCGGTGTACATTCGGTAAATAAAATCCAATGGTTAACCGAAAGTATGATTACAGGAGTAAAGGCCGCCATAACCTGTTTCGGTGATCGAGGCAATATTGAGGGGAGTGGATTAATCTTTCTGGAAATAGACGGAGGCATTACAGCCACCATCTCTCAATCCGGCTATAAAGGAGCCGCCAAAGATGAAACAGAATTTATCTTCACTAACGGTATGATGAAACTGGTTGGCGGTAAGGAAATTCATGTGAGTAGGGGCGGACCTTATCGCGAGGTATTATTGGAAAAAACAGAAGATCCGTTTTTTCTGCAGTTTAATGACTTATTAAAGTGTATCCAAAAAGACCAGGAACCCGGATGCTCAGGAAGGGACGGGAGAAACGTAGTCGCTGTGATGGAGGCCATCTACCAATCTTGTGAAACACAAAGAGAAGTGATCATGATCAAGGAGGGATATTGTGCAACTTAGCCTGTGTTCTACAGGTTTCAAAGATATGCCGGTCGAGAACGTCATCGATTTAGCGAATAAGCTAGGGCTAGACGGTATCGAACTTTGGATCCAACATATTTTGGACTATGAACAAACTCATGGTGATTTGGATGGTTTATTGCTTTTACTTCGCCGCCATAACCTTCATGTCCCCGTTATAAGCGGGTATACTTACTTCTCTAAAAACGATAGCGAGCGGGAATTAAGAGAGATGGAGAACATGATGCAGAGGGCAGCGATATTAAAATGCAAGCTTATTCGTACCTTTGTTGGCCATATTCCCTCTATTCAAACTAACTTAGTGGAATGGAGTAAGACTCTATCAAGTATAATGGAAGCATTAAAACTCGCTCACGAGTATAAAATGTATATCGGGGTCGAGACCCATAACAACACCTTTGCCGACAGTTTCGATTCCTTACGGTTGCTTATAAAAGAAATTAATGATCCCTACCTCAAAATCATTTATGATGGATTCAATTTTCATATTGATGGTTATGATTCCATGGAGGTTTTAAGGGAATTTTATCCTCATATTTTTCACGTACACCTTAAAAATTACCGTTGGTGTTTTGAAGACTGGGACAAAAGTGTTCCAACTTCGATCTTTGAAGGTGATTTTAATCATCTAGGGCAGATACAACTATTAAAAGACCAACAGTATTCCAATTACCTTTCTCTCGAGTATTTTGGAGATGATGCAAGGCAACTCATTGCTGAGTCCCTACGCGATTTAAGACCTATTGTCGCTTCATAATTTACTGAAGAACTTGTAAAAACTCAATATAAGAGTGTAAGGACCATTTATCTCAAAAAGTAATCACCATCTTTTCTGTTTTTCTGAATTATGTCACACGAACAAGTTCAAGCCAGTACTTTCTATCAGAAAGTACTGGCTTTGATTTTAAATTCATCAACTTGTTGTCTTATCACATGTCTGAGGATTTTTTTTATTTAGTTTATTTTTATTTGCCAATGGGTATCTTTACGGTACAAAACAATAAAACAAAAATTTTTAAAGGAGGAACACACAAATGAGTTTTCTTTGGGCACTTATTATAGGTGGTATTATTGGTTGGTTAGCAGGAGTAATTACAGGACGTGACGTTCCTGGCGGAATCATTGGTAACATTATCGCAGGTTTTGTTGGCGCTTGGCTCGGCGGACTAGTCCTTGGTGACTGGGGTCCTACCGTTGCAGGTTTTGCCATCATACCAGCGATTATCGGTGCGATTGTCGTTGTATTGATTGTCAGTGCAATTATGCGTGGTATGCGAAGAAACGCATAACACTGATAACTAAAAAAACCGTTACGCCAAAAGGCGCAACGGTTTTTTTTATGTTGCAAAATCTTTTTTAAAAACATGGGAGACCCTGGAATATCCCATCTTTGCTTCATAAAACCGGTGGGCGTTTGTTCGTGCTGTGCCGGACGACAGGGCCAAACAATTACAGTTGTTTTGCACCGCAAACGATTCAATGAACGAAAGCAGCGTGTACACATCCCCCAATTCGAAGAAACCCGCATTCTATGATCCATGTTCCGCTTCTTCTTTCCATCAGTTCCCAGTGTCTTTTTGTTATCTATGACAGATCCAGTAATGATACGCTTTACTTGAGGTGTTCTACATGTTCGTTAGTCCGATGCTTCTACATAAGATTGAGAAGCCGTTTAATGGTGAAAATTATATTGCTGAGTTAAAGCTCGATGGGATTCGCGCTATTTTTTCAACTATGGGCGAGAAGCCTAAACTTTACACTCGGCACAAAAATGATATTTCTGCTCGCTTTGGTGAGCTTCTTTCTTATCCGTTACCTGCTGGCACGATTCTGGATGGTGAGCTTGTTGTTACAGATGAGGCCGGCAAGCCCGACTTTGAATCCTGCATGCAAAGGTTCTTTCGTTCTAAAGGTCATATTACGTACTGCGTTTTTGATATTCTCTATTACAAGGGCAAAGATATTACCTCGCTCCCTTTAGAACAACGTAAGCTGCTCTTATTTGATGTGTTGCCGGATGACTCATCTCTTATCGCAAAGGTAAAGTCACTTTCAGGTTTGAACAGTGAACAGCTTTTCTCTTTATGCTGTAGTCAATCGTTAGAGGGAATTGTCCTCAAAAGGAAAGATTCTTCTTATACGGTTGGTCAACGCTCAAGAAACTGGCTTAAAGTAATCAATTACTCTTTCGAGGATGTGCTGATCACCGGTTACCGTAAATCTAAATTTGGGTGGATCCTTAATTTTGACACCGGATTGCCAGCCGGCACACTTGAATTCGCCCCTTCTCACGCACGCCAGAAAGTGTATAGCATGGCACAGAGTTCCAAATATGAAGAGTACGATGATTTTGTTCTTTTTCCAGCCGATCCTATAAAAGCAAAAGTGAAATTCCGGAACTATACAAAAGCTGGTTTATTGAGAACCCCTTCTTTTGTAGAATTTCTCTAAACCCTTTCATCTTTCTTGTCCAACATTTTTGAGTATTCGCGTTCCAATTCATCCAGCCTTAATGTAGTAAGCCGCCTTCCGTCACTTGTTTTCCATACACCCATTTGCAGAAGATTTAAAATAATTACATGCCTTCTTACCTCCAAGCTCTCTCCTCCTTTTCTAAGTCAGTCTCTATCTTGGCCTAGCGGTTGCCTGCTATAGGTTGTCCCCATCTTCTACAGCAAGGAGTGACGAAAAAAATCTTTAGTATAACTGTTTGAATATAGACAACAGACCATTCCGCAGAATACTGAAGTACTTTAATCTATGAAGACTGCATACAAGTTGTGTTTGTTCTTTCAATGGCAACACAAGCATTTCCGCTTGCACATTTGTTTGTGTTTTTAATTTCGAAAGAAATCATTTTTCGCCTCTCCCTAAAAAAAGAGGAAAGGAGACTCCTTCCCTTCCTGTAAATGTACAAATAGCCTTTTTCTTTCAGACTAGTGTATTCGGCCTTCGCATTAATGATAGGTGATCCAGTACATCAATACCGATGAGTTTCCCGGCCGCTGCGAGTCGTCCTATAACTTCATTAGACAAGGAATAATTCTAAGTTCTGTAATAGATGGTTCCAATGATTATGTTCATGTCCTCTTGAAAGGACAAAACCCTTTCTCTTAGCGAAAGGACTAAGAGAAAGGGTCGAAAAGGGGTGTGAAATTCATTTTAACACCTGTGCAAAATAAAAAGGAACAAAAACAGACCTTTTTTAAAAACTCTTTACAATTAACAATTTCTTTTGCCCAAAAAACATTGTAACCAGCTTTACGACTGTCTGTTGTATGAAAATTCCCTTAAGGGCCCACATTCCTTATCTATACGATGGCTTGTATCTTCCGCTGAAGATACACACACAGCCTTCATTCTATTAAGGATTTTGAAACATGGCAGAATGCCTTACAACCTCGGTGTCCCTTCCAAGCTCTAAAATCCCCACAAACTTTAGTATGTTACCTTCCATAACGGAGCAAAGTGATCGAACAGGGAGTTAGAAGAAAATCGGTTATTTTTACATTTTTATGTTTTATACGAACAAATGTTCGTGTATAATTTATTGAACAGGGTGATTACATTAGGATTCGAGATCAGTAGAATCTCCTACTGACATTTTGGTAAATTCAAGGAGGATGAAACATGTCACAACTGTTCTTTTTTGTAGTAATAGGTCTTGTCATTTCTGGTATATTTATGGCATCTTGGATAGAAGGACAACAGCAAAGTGTAAACTATCTTTACTTAACAAATTCTGTATTCCATCCATCTTTCGTTCAAAAATCGATCGATAATGAGAAAAGGGATTAAGTGACATCCATAAAACTATCTTTTGTATTCTCAAAATCTAACGGTGCTCCGAACTCCATTCCTCTAAAGTCTTGGGCACGAGCGAAATGCCTGGATTTAGCTATATCTACCCCTAATTATTTAGAAATAAGGAGAAGGAGTAGATGGTAGGAAGCTAAACCGCCGGGGAAGAGGGTTTTTATAAAAGTTACTAGGTCGACCTAGTGCACATAAAACATTTACATTTTTACCTTTGTAAAGCGTTGAGTACACAAGAACTCAAGCAATCAGCGGCAGTGCGATGACTCACTATATAAAACTTAAATTCAAAAAATTTCTAAAGGGGTAAAAGGTCTTGGGAATAGGAAGATAGACCAATTGAGAGAGAGGATACATACAGAATGCTTTTATTTCAAAAAAATGAACCCTCTGTGCACTGGATTTTATGAGCGTAAAAGCCGGTATTCACCCACCATGTGGATACCGGCTTTTCGTTTCACAATAGTGACCCAGTTAGTTTTTATTACTTTTAGCACCTGCAATTTGAGGTGATTTTTCTTCCCAATGCAACGGTTCGTCTGACATGAATTTTTGAAGTACGTTATCATTTATAATGGAAAAATAGATAGGCCTCGCATGGCTGACCGTGTGCTTACTCGACAAGAGATGGAACAATGTATAGAAAATCCCTTTGTGGATTTGCTAGCAGCATGGGATTTTGCAGCGAATATTGGCCCTAACATTAGTGTCTGGAAGATGAGGAAGAGAAATTTGACCTCTTCCTCAAGGAAGAGGTTTTTTTTGCTGTTCTATATAGTTATTAGGATACTCTAAGTATTTACAAGGAGGCAGAATATGACTGAGGTTGGTTATTGGTTTATAGGTTTTGCGCTGGCTTATACAGGTCGTTAGACAGGGGTGTGATTGCAGAAACCCAAGTCTGAAATGCAAAGTCATAAGCAAGCTTTTTCCATGTGTTCATTAGATGCGCTGAATTTGCTTAACAAAAAGCCAAACATAAAAAAGGACACAGCATGGTGTCCTTTTTGGTTGCAATTTCTTATTTCTTTTTTCGCTTTGGCAGTTTATCGAGAAGCCATCCTTTTCCGATTTCACAAAACCTTATCGGCATCTCCATAGAAATGAGTATCGTATCTTTTCCTATTATATTTAACATGCCGGTTTCTTCGTTCACTTGGCTAACTTCTGCACTTTCTGTCCCAGACACCGGCACGATCATCTTTTCATTGTTTAATCCTTTAATTTTAAAAACCTTTCCATCAAAAGAAACTTTGTGGCAATGCGGAGGGAGACCAAGAGTAATTTTGTTCACATTAAAAACCTCCTATAAAGATTTTCTCCATTGTAACAGAAATTGTGCCAGTACGTTTCCTATTTTTAAAATTTTTTAAAGATTTAATTTATATGCCATGCTTTTCTTTATGATCCTGCTATTTCTGCAAAAAACAGGTTATTTTCTGCGACCGATGGCCTTCTTTTATGAACCAAATCCATTTCTTCAACATATTCTATTAATAAATACTAGATTTCCTACTCTCAAAATATGAGGTGTTTTAAATGAGTAGAGTGCAATTATTCTTTAACAGCGGATCTGCGCTTGCCGGTGCTTCTGCTGGTTATTTTTTTGGCCCCATGTCACCTTTGCTAAAAGCGCTGGTTGTTCTTGCAATCATTGATTATATTTCAGGCATATGTGCATCTGCATACGAAGGAAAATTGTCAAGTTCTGTCGGGTTCAAAGGCATCATAAAGAAAGTCCTTATATTTTGTATTGTAGCGGTAGCGCATTCCCTTGATTCCATTTTCGGCGGAGAATATGTTCGTGACGCCACTATCTTTTTTTATTTATCCAATGAGCTGTTTTCCATCATTGAAAATGCTGGCCGAACCAATATTCCAATACCTGAATTTATCCGAAAAGGATTTCTTGTTTTAAAGCGAAAATCTGGAAAAGATGAAGAATAAAAAAACCAGATTAGCTGCTGCTAATCTGGGTTTTATAGTTGATAGTGAGAAGCGATCTTACAGGCAACTTCATCCGCATCGACCGTGTACTCCCCAGCTTGGATTTTTTGTTTGAGTTCTTCTATTTTAGCACTTCGTTCAGAAGTAAATTTATCATTCATGTATAACTCCTGAGCTTGCTCGGAAATTTCGACCTTATCTTTGAGTTCGTTCTTTTTCTCAGGCTGCTGTTTATGAACCGGTGTTGATTTATATACCTGTTCCACTTTTTGTACGCGGTTAATTTCCACGATAATATCTCCTTTGTCTAGAAGCTGACATTTCCGACGCATACCCAATCATCTTCAATTTCAGAAGGTTCTAGATAACGCATATACAGTTTTTGGCCACTTTTATCATATTTCACTTCAAACTCTTTTTCGTTTTGCCGAGATTCACAAAAAAAGTGGATAAATTCCTGGGTAAACAGATAGGGAGTAAAGTTTTTGAAGTCCTCTAAATGATTTTCTACCCATTGTTGAATATCTTCCTGTTTAATCGTTTTCATATTACTCTTCCCTTGCCCCATTGTTTGTTGTTATGGTTGATGAATGTATGTATGAATCCCCCATGAAAAACTTTCATAGACACTTAAAAAGATATTTTACTAAAAATCTTCGAAGGCTATTCTCATTTTAAGGGGTCACCCCCTAAAAAAATAGAAATAATTTCATAAAAAGACGTTCATCTCCAAGGATGAACATCTATCTTAATTCATTCAGCTTTGGTAAGACGCCCATTTCCTCAACTTCCGCTTTCGTTTTATCGGTGCCCAGTATAAAAATCTGGCGGTAAATTTCGAACATGATCTCATTATCTTCTTTCCGGTCAATGTCAGCATATTCTTCATTAAAATGGACTCTTGAAGAAAACAGATGTTTTCCTTCTTTCTTATTATGTTCGTGCAGATCACGGAATAAACTGCGGAGCCGTTCGATCTCGGCCTCATTCGCGGTAATTTCAAAAAGGTGCATGCTTTCGTCTGCCGGCAGAGTACTAATTTCACCTTTTGGATTCACATAAAAGGTTAACCTGGTCTCATCCATCACTTTTCATGCCTCCTAAGGAACTCTTTCGTATTCCTTTCCCTTGTAACCCGTAAGTCTAAACCTAAGAAAAAAAGTCTGTCCGAAATTGGGCAACACGGTCTATAATAGATTCCGTGCTTAAAGTTTTTAGACAGAAGGTGTTAATAATATGAAAGTTTTCTTTTCATCCTTTCAGTGGATGGTTTTTATACTCGCCGGAAGTATTGTAGCCCCGATTTCCATAGGTACTGCCTTTCATCTGCCTCCGGCCGAAATCGCAGAACTTCTTCAACGGACATTCTTTATTATTGGACTTTCCGGTTTTCTGCAAGCCTTATTTGGCCACCGGCTACCGATTACAGAAGGGCCGGCAGGGTTATGGTGGGGTGTTTTCATGGTATACGCGGGCCTCGTATCTGCAGGCTCTTTAAACGGGCAGGATGTCCTTCATCAGCTGGAAATGGGAATGTTGATATGCGGGTTTCTTTTTATCTTCCTAGGTTTTATGAAGTGGATTGGTCCTTTAAAAAAATTTTTTACTCCGCTTGTCACAGGAACTTATTTAATATTGCTCGTCGCCCAGCTCAGCGGCTCTTTTATTAAAGGAATCCTTGGCATTGGATATTTTTCAAGAAGCGTGAACGGCAAAGTCGCCCTTTCCGCTATCGCCATTTTAATTTTGTCCATGGTGCTTGGAAAAGCAAAAAGCCAGTTTTTACGAAGCTACTCCGTTTTAATCAGCCTGATTGCAGGATGGGGTCTTTTTTCTTTATTAGGATTGATCAAGGACTCAGGCTTTCACGGCAAAACCGTCGCTCTGCCTGAAGTTTTCGCCTGGGGCGCTCCGCAATACAGCGGGGGGATCGTTGTGACATCCATCATCATTGGATTTCTGCTTCTCGCCAATATGGTTGCTAGCGTTAACGTTGTAGAGAATGTATATAAAATGGAAAAACAGCATCACACCGACATCGACTATAATCAAACAACAGGTTTAATGGGTTTAAACACGCTGATCGCTGGATTGTTTTCAGCCGTTGCCTGTGTCCCGATCTCCGGTACAGCAGGGTTCATCCTGACGACCAAAATGTTTCAGCGCCTTCCCTACATCATTGGAAGTCTCCTCATCCTGGCGATCAGCCTGTTCCCAAAGCCTACGTTTTTCTTTGCAAGCATTCCTGCACCTGTTGGCTATGCGACGATTTTCGTTCCGTTCTCAAGTATGATCGGCCTTGCTTTAAAAGAGTATCGGTCACTGAAATTCAATGAAAACACACTTTTTGTCATCGCCACATCGCTTATGGTCGGCCTGGGGTGCTCATTCATCCCGCCAGCCGCTTTAAAGGGGCTGCCGAATATCTTAACGACACTGCTTAACAATGGTTTGATTCTCGGAATGCTGACATGCATGCTGCTCGAACAGCTAAACAAACGCCAGACAACGGTTTTAGAAAACATGAAAAAGCAATCCGTCTCTTAACCGGATTGCTTTTCATATATCCCAATTCTGCCTGCGCAAATTAGATTTTATTTCTTTCTACAAACAGGATGGCGTCCTCCAGTTCATCAAACACCCGTGAACCAACAATCTCTTTTTCCTCATCATAAAACGTGGCTTGAAAAAAACCGTTTTCCCCTTGAGGTACAAAACGGATGCGGACCAAATCGTCCTTTACACCCGGTAAATCAGTTTTCTGCATAAATTCAAACTCTCTTTCCGGATTACCGATAAGAGCCATGACCTGCTCTTTCACTTCCATGCCATTCCCTCCAGCTATCTATTTAGAATAATAATTTCCTAAATCAATCATTGTTAAACTTTTGTGGTGCCTGGCACCAAATAATAAAAGGTTTAAAAGACGAAAAAAAGATAATGTTTAGTTGTGAAGCTATTTTGGGACATATCTTGTCACCTTATAAGAGGAGTGATGTACAATGGATCAAGGTTTATACACAGCAAAGGCAACCGCACAGGGCGGAAGAGAAGGCAGGGTATTAAGCGATGACGGAAAACTTGATTTAAAGCTTAGCATGCCAAAAGAGCTCCAAGGGGCAGGGGGCGATGGAACCAATCCTGAGCAGTTGTTTGCCTGCGGTTATGCGGCCTGTTACCAAAGCGCGCTGCAGCTTGTTGCCCGCAAGCAAAAGGTTGATGTTTCCGACAGCAAAGTCACGGCGAATGTGACAATCGGCAAAGATTCTGAAAATGGCGGTTTTAAGCTTGCAGTCGAGCTGGAAGTTGCCATCCCTGGCCAGGATCAGGAAAATGTTCAAAAGCTTGCCGATGAAGCTCACCAAGTATGCCCGTATTCCAAAGCGACACGCGGCAACATTGATGTAGAGATCAAAGCAGTTCAATAGATATACGCTTTGCCGGTTCCTCATCCTTTAGAGGAACCGTTTTTTTTATGAAAAAATAATTAAAAAAAGCAGTTTTTCAAAGGAATTTTGTTACAGATAGTCGAATATTAGGTGTTCAGTCAGAAAATTTCTAATACATAATCATTTCCGGTAAAACTTCAGGCTGTTTTAAACTTCCTGAGTTTTAATACATAAAAAAGGGGGATTGGTTTGATATCTTTTCGACATGTTAATAAGCACTTCGGTGATTTTCAGGTTCTGAATGATATAAACCTGGAGATCAAGGAAGGAGAAGTTGTTGTTGTTGTCGGTCCATCGGGTTCTGGAAAAAGTACATTGCTCCGATGCATCAACCGGCTAGAAACCATCACGGACGGAGAACTTACCGTCAACAAGCACGCAGTCAACAGCAAGGAAACTAACATCAATGACCTACGCAAAAATATTGGGATGGTATTTCAGCATTTTAATCTATATCCTCATATGACTGTCCTTGAAAACATCACACTCGCACCAATAAAAGCATTAGGGATCTCGCCTTCTGAAGCCAAACAAACAGCCATGTTTTATCTTGAAAAAGTTGGGATACCCGACAAAGCTGATTCCTACCCCTCTCAGCTCTCAGGAGGACAGCAGCAGCGTGTAGCGATAGCCAGAGGCCTCGCATTAAAACCAAATATCATGCTGTTCGATGAGCCGACGTCTGCCCTTGATCCCGAGATGATCGGCGAGGTTCTCGATGTCATGAAAACTCTCGCAAGAGACGGGATGACCATGGTGGTCGTCACTCATGAGATGGGATTCGCTCGTGAAGTCGCGAACCGTGTAGTCTTTATGGATCACGGAAGAATTCTGGAGGACAGTGAACCTTCAGCATTTTTCTCCAATCCAAGGGAAGACCGTGCAAAATTATTTTTAAGCAGAGTTCTAAACCATTAAAGGAGATGAGACATTTGAAATTTAAAAAAAGCTGGTTGATAACCATCATTTTAGTACTTGTAGTCAGCATGCTCTCAGCATGTGGAAGCGATAAAACAGGCGGAGAATCCCAGGATACTCTTTCCGCCATTAAAAAACGGGGGAAACTGGTAGTCGGTGTAAAGTATGATACTAATCTCTTCGGTTACAAAGACCCTTCCAGCGGAAAAGTAGAGGGATTTGATATTGATATCGCAAAAGCCCTTGCCAAAAAGATCTTTGGCGATGAAAAGAAGCTTGAACTGAAAGAAGTGACTTCAAAGACACGCGTCCAGATGCTGAAAAATGGAGATATTGATGCAATCATCGCAACGATGACGATAACCCCTGAACGAAAAAAGGAAGTAAATTTCACAGATGTTTACTTTGAAGCCGGTCAATCCCTTCTCGTTAAAAAAGGCAGCAAAATCCAAGGGATTGATGATGTAAAAAAAGGAACGAAGGTTTTGGCCGTAAAGGGCTCCACTTCTGTTCAAAACATCAAGGATAAAGCTCCAGGTGCTGAAGTTCTTGAATTCGAAAACTATGCAGAAGCATTCACGGCTCTAAAAGCAGGAAAAGGTGATGTATTAACAACCGACAATTCGATACTGTACGGTATGGCTGATCAAGATTCAAACTTTGAATTGGTAGGAGAGCCGTTCACCGATGAACCATATGGCATTGCTATAAATAAGGGTGATGACGAGTTTACGAAGTACGTGAACAAGTTCCTTAAAGAGATTAAGGACAGTGGTGAATATGACAAAATCAAGAGCAAATGGATAAAAGAACAATAAATAATAGTTGGCGATGGATGGGCAGTTTTGCCCATCTATCCTTCTTGTGAAGGAGGGATATCATGCTTGATTTCTCTATACTGCTCAATAATTTTGACACCTATTTAGAAGGCTTCGGCAACACATTGAAAGCTAGCCTCCTGGCTTTGGTCTTTAGCTTTATTATCGGTGTGATAGCGGCTGTTCTGCGAATTTCCCCTGTAAAGATCCTACAGATGATAGGAACGGCATTTGTTGAATTTGTCCGGAACATACCTCTCATTCTGATTTTATTTATTTTTTATTATGGTTTGCCAAGTTTGGGAATGAAGCTAAGCGGGTTTCAAGCAGGGACGATTGCTCTTTCCATCTATACGGCTGCTTTTATTGCGGAAGCGATCCGTGCGGGGATTTTATCCGTAGACAAAGGCCAAATGGAAGCTGGCCGTTCGTCAGGATTGACCTATATCCAAACCATGCGCTACATCATATTGCCCCAAGCCATTAAAATCGTTATTCCTCCGCTTGGAAATCAGTTTATAAATCTGGTGAAAAACTCTTCCATCCTTGGCGTTGTTGCTGGCCTGGATTTAATGTACTTTGGGGATTCGATCTCATCGGCAACCTATGTTGTGTTTGACGTCTATATTTTTGTTGCCCTGTTCTATCTTGTATTGACAATACCACTTAGCTTATTCGTCGGTTATCTGGAACGGCGTCTTGCTGTGAGCGGATAAGGAGGAGACCCGCAATGGATTTTATTGGTGCTTATTCCACAGGGAATCTGCTCTTTTTGCTGAAAGGGCTCATGACTACCCTTTTGGTTGCGTTCATCGCTATTGTTTTCAGCTTTATTGTTGGAAGTATCCTCGGGATTCTCCGGTATGCAAAGATCCCGATAATTTCGAAAATTGTCGCTGTCTGTGTCGAGACGATCAGAAACCTGCCATTGCTGCTGATCATCTTTTTCACTTTTTTCGCTTTGCCGGAAGTCGGTATTAAATTGAGCGTTATGATGGCAGCGATCATTGCTCTTATCATCTTTGAATCTGCCATGCTCTCTGAAATCGTACGGAGCGGTTTAAATTCTATTGAAAAAGGACAGATCGAAGCGGCCAGATCCTCCGGGCTCACATATGTTCAGACGATGCAGCACATTATTTTGCCACAGGCACTAAGAAGAATGGTTCCGCCCATCGTCAGCCAGTTTATCTCGCTTTTAAAGGATACCTCTCTTGCAGTTGTGATCTCTTTGCCTGAGCTGCTGCATAATGCACAGATAGTAAATGGAAAGAATGTAAACTATGTCATTCCCACGTTTATACTGATTGCTGTGCTTTACTTCCTCGTTAACTATTCGTTATCATTACTGGCCAGAAAACTTGAAACGAAAGAACGCAGAAACAGAAAATCTACCGGCAAACTTGTTGCCCAGCATCAAGCGACCGATCAATCCATGTAAATAAACAAGAAAAAAGAGTTCAAACACACTGAGCTCTTTTTTCTATGTTAAAATGGGTGAAACAAAACTTCAGTAATCGTCCAGGATAATAAAAAGGGGTGAAATCATGAATGCCTTCACTTATACAAAACGAGAAGAAATCATAAATGCCATCACCCATGGCATCGGTGCGATATTCAGCATTGTCGCCTTAACACTTCTTATCGTTTTTGCAAGCTCCCATGGGACTCCGCTGCACATTATATGCTTTGCCGTATTTGGCGGCTCCATGCTGCTTCTGTATACTTCTTCAACCCTCGTGCACAGCTTTCCGGAGGGAAAAGTGAAAGATATCTTTGAGATTATGGACCACTCTGCCATCTACCTGTTTATCGCTGGATCCTATACGCCGATTCTCTTGATTGTTGTAAAGGGAGCCCTTGGCTGGGCCTTGTTTGGAACGGTTTGGGGAATTGCGCTGGCGGGTGTAGCGTTTAAAATTTTTTTCACAAAACGCTTCGTCATTCTCTCAACAGTCGGCTATGTTCTCATGGGATGGATGATCATTTTTGCTTTTAACCGGGTAGTGCTTACTCTCCCTCAGCAAGGGCTTGCCTGGCTGATCGGAGGCGGAATCTTGTACACGGTCGGAGCCATCTTCTATGTATGGCGTAAATTCCCTTTCAACCATGCAATCTGGCACCTCTTTGTACTTGCGGGAAGCACCTCTCATTTTATACTTATGTTTTATATTCTCAAGCTTTCATAGTTGAAGACGCTGATACTTATTCAGCGTCTCCTTTTAGTTTCAGCGAATTCCGGACTCCTTCATCATTTCTTTTTTCATATATTTTTCCGGTTCAACCGTCCGGAACCCGTATTGGCTGTAGAGTCCATGAGCATCGTTGGTCGCTAGAAGCATGCCTCTTACTTCCTGAAGCTCTTTGTAGTTGGTGATCGTTTCCATCAGCCATTTGGAAAGCCCTTTGCCCCGTCGTTCCCTAAGAATAAACACATCGCAAACATACGCCGTCGTAACATAGTCCGTAATGATCCTCGCAAATCCAACCTGTGCCAAGCTTTCCCCTTTCTTCTCATAGACTCCAAAACATAGAGAATGATCCACCGCTTTTTGAACCCTTTCCCGTGTAATGCCTTGTGCCCAATACGACTCGCCTGTCAAAAATTCATGAATGAGGCCAATGTTAAGTTTTTCCTTTTCCATCGAGATGACATACGAACCTTTCTCCCATTCTTCCATAAATGAACCTCCCTTTTTATTGACGGTGCCAGGCACCTGATTTTAACAAAAATATACTTTTTTACCATAGGAAACAGTGCTATGCTAGAAGTAATGACTTAACCTCTTTGGAAAAAAGGTGTGGACTTTTTTCGTCATTTTCAAAAGATGCTGCTAGTAAATTATCTCATAGGATCTTATCACAGTGATAGGAGTTGAAAATTATTCGCTCCTCATCTCAACGCTTGAAAAAGGGATCATCTCAGCAATTTTGGGTGTGTCCTTTTGGCCTTAGTCCCTCTGGTGAACAAACAAAGGGTTATCTGTGCCATCAACTTTTACATAAAATTAGGAGTGAATATGCGTTTATTATTTTTCTTCATCAGTATCACATGGATGTTCTATTCTATTTTTGTCATAGCGATCACCAGGATAGACACTGGCGCTCTCGCTATCCTGTTTGTTTCTTTTTTGTTTATGACTATAGCTATTGTTTATCATCCTCTAAGAATACGGTGGAAAAAAAACAAAACGTTCAGGGTATCCACCCTGTCAGCAGTATCCATTGCTCTTATCATTGCCCTATGTCTTGAAGGTCTCATCCTTTCCTCGATTAAAGATGACCATCCAGCTGGTATCGATTATGTGCTTGTTTTAGGTGCTGGCATTAAGGATGGAAAACCATCGAGAGTGCTGAAAGAGCGGCTGGATAAAGCCTCCGAATACCTTCATGAACATCCGCATGCAAAGGTAGCTGTAAGCGGAGGACTAACTGACGGCGAAAGAGAGACAGAAGCAGAGGCCATGGGCACATACTTAAAAAACAAAGGCGTTCCTTCAGGTTCGATTGTTTATGAGAACAAAGCCACGAGTACTTATGAAAATATAAAGTTCTCACAAGAGCTTATGAAAAAATATCTTTCTCCAGAGAAAGAACAGCGTGTGTTGATCATCTCCAGCGATTTTCACCTGCACCGGGCAAAATGCCTGGCAGAAGACATAGGTCTGAAAGCGTTCGGCCAGGGTTCATCTGTCCCGCTTTCTGTGACACCTCAAGTTCATGTCCGAGAAATTCTCGCACTCGCCAAATACTATGTAATTGATAAGAATTACTTTTAAAAGCACCTTTTCCGGGTGCTTTTTCTATTGCAGATTTGAATAGTTATACCATCAATTGGAATCATAAACAAAGAGATACATGAATCGATTCAAATGGAGGCAGCTATGTTCAGACTACGGCAGAAGAAACAACAAAAAACAGCGGGTCAGTCTTCTGGACAAAGCGGAAACCAGCTGACCATTCGTGAACTGATGGAGAAATGCAAAGCTTCCAAGGACTTTGTTTCCTTTACAAAAGGCGATCAGCATCCGTTTACCATTTCCTATTACAAGAGCATGGTGAACCCCGACCTTGTTCATCGGGATCTAATCCCTCATTTGACCAAAAATGCATCGATGTCACTTAAAGAGCTGGCTGTAGAAATTCCAATCGAAAACATTGAGCATACGAAAGACATACAGAAAATTAAAGAGAGCGTGTTAATCGGTTCTGTAATGATACAGCCTGATGCGAAAAAGGCTGACTGCCTGCTGGTTCCAGCGGCCACAGCAGAAAAACGGCAGATTTCAGTTCCTGAAACCGAATTCAGTGTTATAGGTCCGAAGGAAGCATTTGTCGAAGCGATCGAAGTTAACGTTAACATGATACGCAAAAGGCTCCCGATCCCGGAGCTTCATGTGAAAGAAGTCAAGATCGGAAAATTATCAAAAACGAGGGTTACGGTCCTTTATATAGACGGAATTGCCAATCAAGAAAATGTTAACACCCTATTACAGAGAATATCAGACATTGAATATGACCACATCTTAGACAGCACTTATGTACTTCAGATGATTTCTGACAACCAGAATTCACCCTTTCCCCAGTTGATTAATACAGAGCGCCCTGACCGTGTAGCAGCTGTATTGGCAGAGGGAAAAGTGGCCGTTCTCGTTGATGGATCGCCAAGTGCATTGACAGGGCCGACGACCCTTGTAGAGTTTTTCTCCGCTTTTGAGGACTATTTCCTATCCTGGCATGTTGCTTCCGTGTTCAGGATGATCCGCCTGTTCTCGGTGTTGTTTTCTGTGTTATCCACCCCTCTTTACGTTGCCGTTCTTACGTTTCACTACGAAATGATACCGACAGACCTGCTTGGGACATTGATCGCCTCCAGGTCCAATATCCCCTTTCCGCCGATTGTTGAAGCGATCATTTTAGAATTATCCATCGAACTGCTTCGCGAAGCAGGAGCGCGTCTCCCTTCAAAAGTCGGGCAGACGATCGGTATTGTCGGAGGTATCGTTATCGGAACTGCAGCCGTACAAGCGGGTCTGACAAGCAACGTCCTTTTGATCATCGTTGCCTTAGCTGCACTCGCCTCCTTTACGACGCCGGTTTATCAGATGAGCAACACCATCCGTCTGATCCGCTTCCCGTTTTTGATTTTTGCTCAATTCTGGGGATTGCTTGGTGTTTCTATCTGTACCGCTTTTATATTAGCCCATACGCTCCGGCTTACGTCGCTCGGCCGTCCTTACATGGCTCCGTTGTTCCCTTTAAGAATGACCGACCTGAAAGATGCGCTGTTCCGTCTTCCTTTTAGCCGCCAGGGATTGCGCCCCATGCAGATGAGGCCGGCCGATCCGTCAAGAATGAATTTCCAGAAGGCGATTCAAAAGAACGATATTGAAGAATAACTCAACAGAACGAAGGTGAAGAACATGAACATCCATCCTCAAGAGAATAAACAGGTTTCGCCGTATTTTACCTTTTACCTCATCTCGACCATGCAGATCGGTGTCGGGATCCTGGGATTTCAGCGGTATATCGCCAAATCGGCAGGACATGATGCATGGATGGCCGTTATCATCGGCGGCATACTGGTCCATCTCCTCGTCTGGATGATCTATATGATGTTAAAGAGGAGTGACGGCGATATCATCGCCATTCACAATGATGTGTTCGGTGAATGGATTGGAGGCCTCATCAGCTCGGCCATCATGATCTATACTGTATTCTTGGCGCTCACTGTGCTGAGAACGTATATAGAGGTCATTCAAGTTTGGATGTTCCCCCATATCAGCATATGGGGGATCTCACTGATTTTATCTTTGCTTGTCTATTATTTTGTCAGCGGCGGATTCCGGATTGTAACTGCCATCGCCTTTTTCAGCATCGTGATCGGCACCCCGCTGATCCTGTTAAAGTATTTCGCCATCAAGGATTCACACATCTATAACATTCTTCCTTTATTTGATCACTCGATGATCGATTATTTTGCAGGAACGAAGTCAATGACCCTTAATTACCTGGGATTTGAAATGCTGTTATTCTATTACCCATTTATTAAAAATGGAGAAAAATCACACAAGTGGGCACAATGGGGTGTATTTTTCACCATTATTATCTATGGAATAACAGCAGTAGTATCTTTTGCTTACTACAGCCAAGGACAGTTAAAGCATACCATTTGGGCGACACTGACCCTCTGGAAAATAGTTGAGTTTCCTTTTGTGGAACGCTTTGAATATATAGGGATATCCGTCTGGCTGTTCGTTATCCTGCCAAATATCTGTATCGCCATCTGGTGTGCCACAAGGGCCAGCAGGAGGCTCTTTGCCATAAAACAAAAGCACTCTCTCATTATCGTTGTTATTCTTGTCTATATAGGAACATTATTTTTTCAAGACCGCCAGCAAATCGATGAGCTTAACAACAGGGTGTCCCAAGTAGGGTATTATTTTATTTATTTTTATATCCCTCTCCTGTTTTTGCTTCATATGCTGGTTTACAAAGTGAGGAAAAGAAAAAATGCGGAAAATTAAGACTGCCTTTATCAGTTTCCTTTTGCTTGCTGCAGGGTGTACCCCACAAAAACAAGTGCTCGAAGATATTCAGCTCGTTGGAGCAGTCGGCTTTGATTATGTGGATGGGAAGAAGATTGAAGCTACTGTGGCAGTACCGGTTTCAACAGGAGGAAGTCAGCAGGCAACCCTGTCAAGCACAACCTTTTCTGCCAAATCACATACAAGCAAAAACATCCGCCAAGTCCTTCAGTCCGAATCGCCGCGGCCCTTTGCAACAGGCCGTGTTTCTACGATCATGTTCGATGAGGAGCTCGCGGAACACGGGATTACTAAAATCATTGATTCCCTCCAGCGGGACCCTTCGGTCGGAAGAAACATCTATCTTGCCGTGGTGAAAGGAAAAACTAAGGACCTTTTAAATCAGCAGTACCCGGTTGGTGACATTGCTCCGGTTTATTTGAAAAGGCTGATCGAACAAAATACGGAGCTTACCCTGCCCCGCTACAACCTTCATCACTTTAACTACAGTTATTACGGGAAAGGCAGCGATCCTTTTATGGCTTATATTGATCAGAAGGAGGGGCATATCCGGATCGCAGGTTTAGCCCTGTTTGATCATTCCAAATATGTGGGCCACATCACTTTTTCCGATACCTTTATTTTCAAGCTCATGTATGAAAATTTCCGGCAGGGAACCCATGAATTCAAGTTAGGGAAAGAAAACCACCTCACCGTCGAAAACTTAAATTCCAGAGTGAATTATGATATTACGCATAGCAAAACAAACCCAAAAATCAACATAAAAATCCATATCAAAGGTAAGGTTAACGATGCGGCCGCTACCCCTCTTTACGAGAAGAAAAAGATAGATATGATTGAAAGGACCATTAAAAAACAAACCGAGCACCAGGCAGAGGCCATGGTTGACCGGTTTCAAAAAAAGGGAATTGATCCCCTCGGTTTAGGTGACATTACCAGGAGCCGTTACAGACACTTTAATTTTAATGAATGGAAAAAAGCATACCCCGATGTCCCGGTTGATGTTAATGTAGACATCCGTGTAACCCAAGCCGGGATTGTTGAATAAGGAAAAGCGTCAGCAAGCTTTTAGCCGCTTGCTGACGCTTTTTTGCTGCTGAATTTGTATGGATATCCATCAAGCTGGCTTGCAGCCGCCGGAGAATCCAAAACAATCTCCATGGGAAAGATTTTTGCCACCTTATTTGAACCGAGCCAATTGCGGCTATCGTCTGAAACAATCAGCAGCCCGTCTTCGTTTCCAAGGGGAGCAAAAGTTTCGTTTTCTCCGTGATAAGTCCCCGTATTGAGTGCTGCTCTCAACTGTCCTGCAGCTTCACGGACATCTTTCACCGGCATGCCGATCTCGCTGATTGCCAAAATATCCCTGCTCGTAAAAGGATGATCAATGAAATGGTCAATCGTATGTCTTGCAATCAATTCAACGACATTGCCCGCTGGATCATAAAAATAACAGGCATTGGCATCCCAGTTTTTGAAATAAATTTCATTGCTTCCTTCAACAGTGTTTAACGGTACATAGGAGCTGATCCAGTTTTTTGATTCCGAAAAAGCATTGTTCGGTACCGTAAAAGCAAAATGATAGTAGCTTTTCTCGTTTCCTGACCGAAAACTAAGCAATGTTGATCCCACGGCGACTCCAAATGACTGGTCATCATTTTTTACCAATGGCAGACCGAGAACCTGATGATAAAAGTTCCGCTGTTCCTTCAGACAATGTGTAAACAGTTTGATCTCTATGAATTTCATGTTACTTCCTCCCTGTATCCGCAGAGTTAGAAGCTGCTATTCTAGGATAAACCCGCCTCACTCACTTCTTTATTATAATTTTCTCCTACTTTTTTCTGGTGGGCCCTTCCCCACTTTTCCATCATTCTTAGCGTTTCCTCGAGTTCTTTACCGTATGAAGTTAAAGAGTAAACGACCTTTGGAGGCACTTGGGGATAGACGGTTCTTGCGATCAAACCGTCCTCCTCCAGTTCCCGAAGCTGCTGGGTCAGCACTTTCGGTGTGACAGATGAAAGCTGATCTTTTAATTCACCAAAGCGAAAATCTCTCTCCTGAAGAAGGCATAAGATCACGCCTTTCCATTTACCGCATACCACATCCAGCGTTACTTCAATAGGATGAAAATATTTTCTTTTTCTTTCCTTCATTAACCTCAGTCCCCCTGCTCCAAAAGCGTCATTTAGTATCCAAAAAGTAACTATCTATCTTAAAAGTACATACTTTTTTCGATTCCGCCACCCCAGTATACTTAGTATAGAATAGTTTACACGAAAGGAAAATGTATGAAAAAAGAAAAAGAACAGGTGAAGATTGAACTCATTCGCAAAGGTGGACAAACGAGTATTCATTTCCGCGATTTGCCTTCTGTTCTTCAACTGCTCGAAACAGCAGCTGAGGAAGGGATCGCAAAAAAAGTGGAGCACTTTCATGACATTCTGGCTTTTCGTTCTTCACACGGACCGGTGGGAGAAACCATCCTCAGCCTTAATAAGGTAACGAACGAAATATTATTTTTTGCTCCACATACATTTAAAATCATGGCTGACAGTTTAAATATCGCGATTTCTTATGAACATTAATGGTGCGAGACGCGACCATTTTCCTATTTCCTCCAAGAACCACAATGACTTTTGAACGAAATTCAGAGTACGTAAAGGAATCAAAACGCCTTAAACGGAACCTTTTACTATCAAACTAAAGGAGGAGCAAGAATGAAGTACATAAAAAAATGGACAGGAACCGTTTTAACCGCAGGTATCGTATTTTCCTTATTGGCAGGAACAGCAGAGGCTGCAAAACCTGCCCAATCTCAGGGCATTTCACCAGCAAGAGCC
This sequence comes from Fictibacillus sp. NRS-1165, assembly GCF_050468105.1. Taxonomy (NCBI): domain Bacteria; kingdom Bacillati; phylum Bacillota; class Bacilli; order Caryophanales; family Fictibacillaceae; genus Fictibacillus; species Fictibacillus sp. NRS-1165. Next base: position 34,037 of record NZ_JBDPNU010000024.1, on the reverse strand, counting down.
TATGTCGATGTAGCCGCTGCAACACTCTGGACAAAGCCGAATGAAACAAGGCCTTTAGATGCACCTTCGTTAAGCAATCCCGTTGATCTCAGAAAATGGACGACAAGCATGACGTACCAAGATAAGCTTTGGCTGGTCGGTCCTCTTGAAACCCAAGCCTTATACGGCAATAAAGTAACCATTACGGATGAGCAGGGCGACTGGGTAAAGGTCGCGGTAGATGGACAGCCGACGCCCAGGCTTGAGGCAGGATACCCTGGATGGATGCCAAAATCACAGCTCGTTTACAACAAGAAGTACGCCAAGGAAGAAAATAAACCTTTTGCATTAATCAAAAGCCCTACGGCATGGCTGTATAAAGAGAAATCGTTAAAACATCAGACCCTTGAGCTAAGTTACAACACAAGGCTGCCGGTCCACAAGATCAGCGGTTCGTCTGTCAGTGTATTTACCCCGGAAGGTAAGACACGGTATATTAACCGTAAGGATGTTCAAGTCTATCTATCAGAAAAATCCATTCCTGTACCCACTGGGGAAGATCTCGTAAATGAAGGGAAAAAGTTCTTAGGACTCCCTTATTTGTGGGCAGGAACGTCCGGATTTGGGTTTGACTGTTCCGGATTCACACATACTCTCTATAAAGCTGCCGGTATTACGATCCCGAGGGATTCCGGACCACAATCCAAGAGTGGTGTCCCTGTAGCCAAAGAAGATTTGAAAAAGGGGGATCTCCTCTTCTTCGCCTATAATTCTGGAAAAGGCAGCGTTCACCACGTGGGGATGTATGCAGGGGACGGCATGATGATCCATTCACCAAACTCCAGCACGACAGTCAGGATTGATAAAATCGAAGGCATATATGCACAGGAATATGCCGGGGCAAGACGATATCTTCCATAAAAGACAGCACGCGGTTATCGATACCGTGTGCGTTTTCTTTGTATCTTAACCTTTTCAGTATGATCCAATGTGAATTCCGGACGGAGATTATTGATTCAGTCTCTCGATCCTTTTCATCAGGCGGCTTATACATTTATTGGATTCATATAGGACGGTCTTTTTATCCATGTTTCTCAGAAGTCGGTGCTCCATCACGATTTCACCGTCAATTATGGTCGTTTCCACGTCAGCTCGCGTAGCCGAATAGACGATGCGGGAGATTGTATCCACCCCATAAGAGGGATACATGTGAAAGCCATTGAGGTTCAGAATGGCAAGGTCCGCTATTTTTCCAGCCTCCAGGCTCCCAATTTCTTGATCCATGCCAACTGCACGGGCCCCTCCAATGGTGGCCATCCGGAACACCGTTTTGGCATTCATGGCAGTCGGCCCGTGAACAGGCTTTTGGATGAGCGCAGCCAGCCTCATTTCGTTCAGCATGTCCAAGTTATTATTACATGGAGCTCCATCTGCCCCTAGACTTAAATCAATGCCTTGCTGCAGCATTTCCGGTACATCGGCAATTCCTGAGGAAAGTTTCAGATTAGACCCAGGGCAATGGCTGACTTTTACCTTGCGTCTTTTTATGATGCTTTTTTCTTCATCATCCAGCCACACACAATGAGCCAGAATGAGCTTCTCATTGGCAAGACCTAAATGATCCAGATAAACAACGTTTCGCATTCCGGTTTCCTGCTCCACCAAGGCAATTTCTCCCCGGTTTTCGGCCGCATGTGTATGAACGCATACACCGTGCCGGTCAGAAAGCTTCCGCACTTCGGTCAGCAGCTCCTCCGTACATGAAACAACAAAACGGGGGCAAAAAGCGTATTGAATCCGCCCGTTCTGTTTCCCATGCCACTTTTCAAGCAGGTCGGCGCTTTCCTGAAGAGACACTGATGTTCTCTCTCTCAGTCCATACGGCACTTTTTCCCCTTTGTCCATCATCACTTTCCCGGAAAGGGCACGGATGCCGCTTTTTGCAATGGCCTGAAAGGCAAAATCGGTATGGCTGACCGTCTCCATATCGACGATCGTTGTTGTCCCGCTCTGAATCAGTTCCCCGATTCCAAGAAGCGCTGAATAATAGAGTGATTCTTCATCATGTGAGGCTTCGAGCGGCCATATTTTTTGTTTCAGCCAATCCATTAATTCAAGGTCATCGGCTTGTCCTCTGAACAAGGTTTGACATAGATGTATATGGGTCTGAATAAACCCTGGGATGATCGTCTTGTTTGTGGCATCTATTGTTTTATCCGCTTGATAATCGAGCGATTGGCCAATATCAATAATGCGGTTTTTTTCGATGTAAAGATCTCCTCGAATGATTTCATCTTTTTCGTTCATCGTCACAATTTCAGCATTCTTTATTAGAATGGACGGCATCGTTATCCTCCTTTTCTTCTTGCAGAAAAGAAGATCGATTTCATAGCGTGGAGAATTTAAGGTTCTCCGGTAGACACTTTCGATCCGTATTACCGAAACTATATGAAATCTTTCTTTTTCTATCATCGCGCTTTCGTTAACACTTGAAGCATTAAAGACGTAACCGAAAAACCGTTAACCGGGGCCATGTCCTGTGAACAGGTGGAACAGGCGATGACCACATCCTCCAATGCCTTCAACCTGATAAAATCCCCTGGCTTCGACAGAGGCTCAGCAATGACATAATCTCCTTTATCATCCAACACATTGTTCATGAACCAGTTGATCGGATCCGGTACAGGAAGCTGGCCAAGCGAATACGTTCCTAACGCTTTAATCAAATTATCATGGCAGTTTGGATGATCTTCAAGCTGGAAGTCTACTTTATAGCGATAATAGTCACATGCCGGAAAAAAGAAATCGTGCTTGCCTACCGTGTCCTGCAAAAGCTGCATGAGCGGCCTGCGGCGGTTGCTGTACAGAAAATCTCCTTCTTTCAGGCGGATGCTGCTTAAGCTCGCCCTCATATGGACCGGTGAGACATGCTCACTTGGATCTTGGAGAGAAAAACAGACAAAGTCACCGACCTGCTTTCCTTCCATGTCGATGATCACGAGCTCCTCACCAGCTTTTACGAGTGTGCTTCTTGCTTCATATGGAGGTATAACCACCTCTTCTTTGATTCGGTATTTGTGGTCAAAAGGCATTTTTTTCCCCCTTTATTCTATAAAAACAGCAACCGCCCGAACCGGCGACCCCGTTCCTTTCCGTATCCTCAGAGGCAGTCCAAAATATAGAAAACGCATGCCCGCAACCTGGTCAAGATTGCAAAGATTTTCAGTGTTGGTGATGCCGTATTCCTTACAGATCAAATGGCCCGAGTAATTCGTGTCGAGCGGATGATCGATAGCCGGGGCATCAATTCCGATGTTAACTACCCCTTTTTCAGCAAGCCAGCGTGCTCCGCTGTAATCGAGGCCTGTATAGCGAGTCAGCCATTCCTCCGTTCCGTATGAACGGTTATAATGGCCGGTATACAACAAGCAAATATCCCCTTTTTGCAAAATTTCGCCCGAAGCATTCAGTGCGTTATCCAACTCTCTGGGGGTAATGTACTCTTCCGGCTTAACTTGAGACAAGTCCAGGCATACGGCAGGGCCATAAAAGAAATCCAATGGCATCTCGTCGATATACTTTCCATCAGGATCGTATTCGTACGTTGCATCACTGTGGGTAGGGCCGTGTTCATTGATCAATAAATTGTTGGTAGCGAAAGGAAATCCGATCTTCCGAATGCTTTCTTCATGAGAAATGTTAGGAAAAATCATCGTTTTTTGATGAAGCGGAAAAACCGGCATACCCTGATAGATTTCTTGAGACAAATCTACAAGCTTCACACCCATAGACACCCCTCCTTACAGTACTGTAGGAATGACCTGGAATCGATCGACATCAATGAGACCCATGTCTGTAATCTTCCACTCCGGGCTCGTAACGAGCGAGAGGAATGAAAGATGCATAAACGGAACATGGATTCCACAGCCAAGTTCTTCTTTAGTAAGCCGGTGGAGCTCTGCAATCTTTTCACTGACCTCCATGCCGGTCATCTCATCCGTCATCAAGCCGCCGATATTGAGAGCCATGTCCCCTACTACTCTTCCTTCATTGATTAATGCGAGGCCTCCGTTCATGGCTATAACTCTGTTGACCGCGGTCACCATGTCTTCATAGTTCGTGCCGCAGACGATAATATTATGTGTATCATGGGCCACGCTTTCTGCTATAGCCCCTCTTTTCAGTTTAAAGCCATGAAGAAACGTTTTCCCGATCCTGCCGCTTCTGCCATGTCGTTCGACGACTGCGAGGGGCAGGACGTCCTGCTGAATACACGGCTGGATGAGGCCGTCCTTGACCTTCAGTTCGAACTCCCTTGCACCTGTAAGATTTTGGTCAGGTATCACTTCGATCGCCCTGACTTTTGCTCTTGACGACTGCGACGGAAGCACCAAATCGTTTGTTTTAAGCGGTTTTCTTTTTACCGAGCGCTTCACACTGTCAGGATACGTGTAGGCAGGGATTTCCACTGTGAGCCTTTGCTGTTCTGCTGCCTTTTTCCCGCTCAGATACACTTTTTCAACCGTCATGTTGATAAGGTCACTGATTACCGCAATATCTGCACGCTTTCCTGGTGTCAGCACCCCAATATCTTTGAACCCAAAATGAGTAGCCGGATTGATCGTCACCATCTGAATCGCTTCCACCGGATCAATTCCCTGTGCGATTGTTCGTTTGACGATCTCGTTCATATGGCCGGTTTTCATCAAGTCCTCCGGAACCATATCATCGGAAACAAGGATAGCACGCCTTGAATCCATTCCTTCTTCTTTAATTGCCCGTATGCACTCTGCCATGTTCCGCTGGGAAGAACCTTCCCGCATAAACACACTCACGCCAAAACGGAGCTTCTCCACCATTTCTTCCTTCGTTGTCGTCTCATGGCACGAGATATGAGTTCCCCCACTGATGATGTGGGCAGCGAGTTCTTCACCAAACAGAGCCGGAGCATTTCCCTCCACTGTCTTACCGACGCTTTTTGCGTAGGATACCGAGGCAATCAGGTCATCGATCAATTCAGGCGCGTTCTCAAACACAGGCCTGACATTGCTGAACCCCTGTATTTCACCGATGCCTTGAACATGTGGATCGTTCAATAGTGTCTTCATTTCGGCCGATGTCACATCCTGGCCTGCCGTCTCCAACCCAGGAGCATCGGGAGTCAGACATGGTACGGTAAACAACACGGTGTTTGGAAGAGTCTTTGCCTCACGCACCATCTCCCGCATACCTTGAACACCGAGAACATTCCCGATCTCATGGGGATCGGCGACCAGTGTTGTCGTTCCTGTTGGAATGGAAAGCTTGGAGAATTCCGTGACAGTAAGCATCGCACTTTCAAAATGCATGTGAGAATCAATAAATCCAGGGGTGATATAGAATCCGGACACGTTCTCAACCTCTGTGGCAGGACCAATCAATTTTTCACAGTCCCCGACCATCAGGATGTACTCCCCTTTCATCGCCACATCGGCCTGATAGATCTCACGGGTTATGACATTAATAAACTGTCCGCCTTTCAGGACGATATCTGCAAATTGATTGGCATCAAGCAGCACATCAATGAGTTTTCGCCACTGGATGGCTTCTTTAATACCCTTTGTATCCATGATCTCAACCTCCCGACCTTTCCCAGTCCAGGCTATCTATAATTCCGACGATGGCTGCATCAATGGGAGCATCCTTGTCGGCTGCAGCGCGTGAAGCCATACTCCCGGTCACATACAAGACTTTTTCGCCAACTCCTGCACCCACCGTATCGACAGCGATGATCGGTAAATGCTTCAGCGTATCATTGGTGCCGATCGGCTGGGTAATCAGCAGCTTCGATCCGATCAGCTTTTCATCTTTTCTGGTCGCTGTGACCCGCCCAACCACTAAACCCATTTGCATGGCGTCCGCTCCTTACTGCCTGCAGATTTTTATACCGTATTGTTTTGCTGCATCCGCCGCCAGCGGAGTGATGATGGTTTGATCACCCGCCAAAAGAAATTTCCTCTGTGTTTTTGCGGCAGCCAATATATCCGCTTCCGTTATGACAGACTGCGGTTGCCTTCCGCCATTCATCCATGAGCCAATACCTTCTCTATCTCTCAGCAAGGTAACACCCAGCTTCTTTAACTCAAACAGTGATTGTTGAAGCTCTGTTTTTAAGTATCCCGGACCTTTATGCAGTTTCTTACTTTTGAACACTTCATGGTAAGGATCGCTGCCGCATGACAGAGCAGCCACTTTTTTACCGCTTAATAAAGCTTGCAGTATGATACGTACAAAATCCCGCTGGTCATTAAAACGCAAGATATCGGCTGCAAGAGAAAAGGAAAGCACAGGTATAAGGATGCCATCCGCCATTTCCAGCCTTTCCTCTGTCAGACTTGAACTCGGATACCAGGCATCATGATTGATATCCACGGCGAGACGATCTTTCGAGTAATGGCGGAACAGCGTTTTCTCAGTGAATACTTCCAGTCTTATTTTGCTCGTTCCTGCTTCACGGAGAAGTGCAAGGCCTTCTTCCATTCCAGCAAAATGATAGGTTAGCAGGGAAAGCACATAGGGGGCTTCTTCTCCAGGCGGGCAAAGCATCTTCAGCAAAATATTCCTGACGAGTGCGCTCTGCCTTGGGTCATGCACCTTTACTCTCCTTTAGAAAGAAGTGCTCTTTCGATTTCACTATGAGGGCGCGGAATGACATGTACAGAGACGAGTTCTCCCACCCGGCTCGCCGCACTGGCACCCGCATCAGTGGCAGCCTTTACTGCTCCTACATCTCCTCTAACCATAACTGTTACAAGGCCAAACCCTACTTTTTCATAGCCGCAGATCTCAACGTTCGCTGCTTTTACCATGGCATCTGCTGCTTCGATCGCCCCGACAAGGCCTTTGGTTTCAATCAAGCCTAGAGCTTCTCCCATTTTCATTCCTCCTCGTCTCTTTGGTTTACTGACGCTAAGGTAAAGGCTGACAGAAGTCTTTCAGCCACATTGGAATGGGTTCTTGGTATAACATGTGATGATATAACGGTACCTACCCTTTCCGCCTCTTTTTTGCCCGCCTCCACAGCAGAAGCCACAGCGGCTACATCTCCGCTCAAATGCAAAGTAACACCAAGAGCGCCCTGGACCCCGATCACCTTCTCGATAGCCGCTATCTTTACATCGGCCGCTTTCACAGCCGCGTCTGCTGCTGAAACGGCTGCGCAATACCCTACTGTTTCAATCATGCCTAATGCATACAATGGTTTCACCGTCCTTCCTCGTTTCTCGAATCCAGCATCCGATAAACATCTGGCAGGAAGCTGGAAAGAAGCTGCTGCGGCCCATAAAGTAAAAAGTAGCCTTCTTCTATTTTGGACCGGATATTCAAGCTTGATAGTTTGGCAGAGATGGGAAGAAGGAGAGCAATAGCCTCGTAACGCGGCATTCCTTCTACGATTGCAAGCGATTCTCTTGTACATGAAACGTCAAGCTGTTTAATGAGCCAAGTTCCCGGCTGTTCGATATAAAATCGTTTGATTTTTTTTTCCGACTGATGGTCCAACGTTTGAAACAGGGTTCGAATGGCTGTTTCAAGTGCCGTGCTTTCGTTAAGATAAAGTTCGAGAAGAAATGGATTCCTGCCGTTTTTATCCCATTGGATATAATATTTTACATCTGGATACTGTGATAGCCATTCCTGGATAAGCACAAGCTGACCCGGTGAACAAGCAACGGAAGAAAAGACGGCTACCGCTTTTGCCGGGATCGGCCGATGGAACCACTCTATCATTTGTGGCTCCAGGTTCGTATAGAGCCAGACAGAGATGCCGTTTTTTGTTTTGCCGAGAGATTTTGCTGATGGTCCAGTATGAAGCGGATCCGCCACATGATTTTTTTCTGTTAGATTACGGGATGGAATCCCTTGGGAAAGAGAAAGGACCTGAAGCCTCGATACGAGCTCATTTGACTGATCCTTGCTAAACGGTCTTTGCCATTGTTTTTCTCTCCCAGCAGGAGGAACAGCAGTGCCCCCCAAACGTTTTTCCTTTTTCAGTCTTTGATAGTTGGGGCGGTAAAGCTCGGGCACATTCTGTTTATAAGAGGTATCCTCCATCACTTCATTCCGCTCTTGTTTCCCTTTAACGGACGAGGGAGTATTGGATTTTAAAACCTCCTGTACAATGGCTCGCATGAATTCTGACATGGGGCCTCACCTCCGCTAAAGAATTTTGGTTAACTCTGGATGAGGCCGGGGGATTACATTTGAAGAGATCAATTCTCCTCCCGTCTGTATGTGGGCCTGCCTCCCTACTTCGATGGCAGACGACACAGCAGCTACATCGCCTTCAATAATAACGGTGACAAGGCCAGATCCTACTTTTTTGAAGGCTGTCATTTGTATGTTTGCAGCTTTTGCCATGGCATCAAGCGCTTCAATCGCAGCGGTCAGCCCTCTTGTTTCAATCATGCCGATTGCATTCACTCACGGTCCCCCCCTTGGTTTATATATAATCTTTAAGATCAATCGGCCCGAACGGTACAGAAGTGCGTTTGAACGATTCCTTATGAGCGAGCGGAACCGTAGCGTCAATTCCCATTTTAGCTGTGACTCCCCGAACATTGTGAGACGACTCGAGTGGAGATCCTTTTGCACCCGGTACAATAAAAATATCCTGATCGGCCTGGACTCTTACCGCCATCGCCCATTCCACATCCTCGGGGTCAAAGATATCGACATCTTCATCGACTACAATCACGTGCTTTAAGTCTTTATCACTCGCAAAAGCTGCAAGCGCTGCTTGCTTTCCGTCTCCATCTGATCTCTTCTCAATCTGAATGACCGCATGGAACCTTGCTACCCCGCCCATCGTAATATGAACTCGTTTGACGTTCGGTACGGTCTGTCTTACCGTACTGAGCAATGTAGCCTCCCGGACAAGCGCCATCGGCAGCCGCTCTTCATAGCTGGAGGGAAAGATGGTCTGACAGATCGCATGGTTGCGATAGGTTACTGCTGAAAACTCAATGACTGGCTGCGGAGCTCTTGCTCCATAAAACCCTGCAAGCTCTCCGAACGGCCCTTCCATTTCCCGTTCATGGGGAATGATCCTGCCCTCCATGACGATTTCCGCTTCTGCCAAAACTTCAAGATCCACCGTTTTGCATCGCACCACTTCAAACGGCTTGCCGATCAACGCCCCAGCAACATCGAGTTTGTCAGCATGATACAGATGGGTGCTGATCTGAGAGCTGAGCACCACCGCCGGCACCACGCCAAACATGACAGCGACCTCCAGCGGTTCATCACGCTCTTCAAACGTATAAAACTGATGCAGAAGTTCAGGTGAAGTAATGAGTACGTTTGTCCTGTTTCCGCCCAAAAATTGCATCCTTCTGATGGAGGTATATCTTTTTCTTCCACTTGGATCCTTTACGACGAGAATACCCGAAACGTAATAGGCGCCCGAATCCTCTCCATGATAGGTCGGAATCGGAAAGAGCGAAGCCAAATCCATCGGCCCAAGCACCACATTTTCCTGAACGGGTCCTGTTTCGATCAGGCGGGTTGGGATGGGAGAGACAATTGAATCAATAATCTTTGGGACGAATTCATCCGGTGTGATGCCGATACTGGCTGCGAGCAGATCCCTGTCTCCGCCGATCCCTCCTGCCATTGGAGATGAATAGCCCTTCACTTTTTCAAAATAGAACGGCTGGCTTCCCTGCCTGGAATTAAGGACCGCACCGAGTTCAAACAGAGGATCCACTTCTTTTTTAATCCGGATGAGTTTCCCCTCCCCTTCCCATTGATCAAGAAGGGAGCGCAGTGAAGAAGGGTTCACGCTTTCTCCCCCCATCTCCTGAGAAGTTCATGATCGATGCCCAACATGTCCAGAATCCGGCCGGACATAAAATTAATCAGCTCCCATATCTCTTTCGGTTTATGGTAGAACCCCGGTGATGCCGGCATGATGCAGGCGCCCGCTTCGGCAAGCCTTGTCATATTCTGAAGATGGATCAGATGAAACGGAGCTTCCCTTGGAACGACGATGAGCTGCCTCTTTTCTTTCAGCATGACAGAGGCGCAGCGGCTCAGGAGTGTGTCCCCGACTCCATTCGCCATCGCTCCCAGCGTGTTCATGGAGCATGGAACAACGACCATCCCATCATTTAAAAAGGATCCGCTCGCCACAGAGGCAAAAAGGTTCTTGTTGCTGTGTACTTCGGCATATTGCTTCACGGTTTCCATCCTGACGCCGCACTCAAACTGCAAGACCTTCTCTCCCATTTCGGTTACGATTAAATGGGTTTCCATCCCGAGCTGGTGGAGGGCACGGACGAGCGAGTATCCGTATAGTGACCCGCTCGCCCCCGTTATTCCTACAACGATCCGTTTGTTTCGTCCCATGGCAGATTAGACGACCTGGCTGTTTTGGGAGAACTTTTTCTTGGCAGCCGCCATGTATTCTTTGGTCGTCATGATATCGCCGAATAGTTCGATATCACGGAGACCGGATTCATGCATGGAATCATCTTTTGAAGCCGTGGAGTCGGACAAACAAATGACATTGTAGCCATGATACAATGCATCAGAGCCTGTGCTTCTTACACAAACATTGGTCCAGACACCGGTAAGGACAACCGTATCAATCTCTTCTTCACGGCAGAACAGGTCAAAATCGGTATAGCTGAACGCACTATGCCGCCTTTTTTGAACGATATAATCTCCCTTGCTCTCATCAGGCTGCAATTCAGGGATAAACTGAGATCCCCATGTCCCTTTGACGGCATGAACCGGCCGTACCCTGAAATCACGGTCGTTCTTACGGTGCGCTTCTTGCACAAAAACGACCTGGATATTTTCTTCATGGCAAAAGTCGACTAGTTCTTTAATGGCCGGTACAATTTTTTCGCCGTTTTTGCATCGGAGGGCCGCTTTTTCTCCGATAAAGTCATTGAGCATATCAATAACAACGACTACATGCTTCTTGCCTCTCAGTTCCATATACGGTCTCCTCTCTTACTTGCTTTTTTCTAGTTCTTGCCGGCCTGACTTTGGAGCTTCTGCTCTGGAAGTTTCATACTTTTCATACTTTAACGTCCGATCAAGGCGCTGGATGCTCTGCCGTTTAACGTACTCTCCATAACCAGCTTCACCAACAATCCCACCATCTTCATAGTGATAGACCATGTTGCCCCGTACAATCGTCTGCACCGGACGCCCTTTGAGCTTGATGCCATGAAGCGGGTTATACTTCGCCATCGATTCGGTCTGTTTCTCATCGATTTCCCACTCGCAATCAAGATCGATGACTGTGAAGTCCGCATCACTGCCGATCTCCATCGCTCCTTTTTTCGGATAGATGCCATAATGGATCGCTGCGTTCTTACTTGTTACTTCAACAAAGCGTGACAATGATAACCGTCCTTTGTTCAAACCTTCACTGACGAGAATCGGCACCATCGTTTCCACTCCTGGAATGCCCGGGAAGCTGTTCCAGATCGTTGAATCCGCTGCAGCTTTTTCAGTTGCAATCTCATAAGGCGCGTGATCAGTACCGACAAAATCAATCGTTCCATCAGCCAGTGCCTGCCAATGTGCCTGATTGTCATCTTTGCCACGCAGCGGCGGAGCGATCTTGGCAAATGTTCCTCTCTCACTCATGGAGTCCTGCGCGTTCAGCATCAGATAGTGCGGACATGTTTCGGCTGTTACCTTTACGCCGCGTTTCTTAGCTTCACGGACGAGCTTGACCCCTTCCTTCGTACTCATGTGAACGACGTGGACCCGTGCATCGGTCGCTTCTGCATAGCTGATGATCAGCTCGATCGCCACTTTTTCAGCAAGAGCCATCCTTGCCTCTGCCCATGCCGGACCGTCTTCCCGCCCCTCCTTCTTCAACTTCTCCGTATAAAAGGTGCAGATGTCATAGTTTTCTGCATGAACACCAATCGGCATGCCGGTTTTCGCAACCTTTTGAAAGATCTCAAGCATCTCTCCATCGGATACCTTTGGGAACGTCGGCACTGACGGCGTCATGTAAACCTTAAACGCCACAACTCCTTCGTCGATCTGCGGATAGATGTTATCGATCCAGCCGTTCCTCGCGTCTTCCCCGGTCATGCCGCCCCAGAAGCAATAATCGATGTATGCCTGTCCCCGAATGGGAGCGATTTTTTTCTGGAAGCTTTCACCGTCCCGAACGGAGGGTTTGGAACAGCAAGGCATATCGATGATCGTCGTAAGCCCGCCCGCCGCGGCAGATCTTGAACCCGTCGCAAACGTCTCACGGTGAGTGAATCCTGGATCCATGAAATGCGTGTGCGGATCAATGCATCCAGGGACGACGAGCTTTCCTTCCATGTCGAGTACCTTGTCCGCTTTTAGAAAATGAATGTCATTGCAAAAGCCTGTGATTTTCCCTTCGTTCACGAGAATATTGGTAATTACCGTACGGTCTCCTTGTGGAATCATTGCATTCTTTAAAATCAAGTCCATTTCTGTCTCTCCTTTTTTACGTATTCAGGACAGAACCAGAGAAAAGGGGGCATTGTTGACATGCCCCTGATCGTGAGCAGCCAACTATTGAGCCTCTGCAGAAGCATCCGTTTTCAGCTGTTCCATCCTTTCCTGCTCATTTATATTCATAGACCTAAAATTAAATACTAGATTTAGCAAAATTGCCGTTAAACTTCCAATCACAATCCCGTTTTCGACGAGAAGCCTGACACTGTCCGGGAGCTGGCTGAACACCATGGGAACCACTGCTGTCCCAAGCCCTATCCCTACAGAACAGGCGACGATCAGCAGGTTCTCATTGCTTGAAAAATCAGCCTGAGAAAGCATCTTTACGCCAGAAGCGATCACCATCCCGAACATCGGAACCATCGCACCGCCAAGGACAGCCGTTGGAATGATCGTCGTCAGCGCTGCGATCTTTGGAAGCAGTCCGAGAATGAGCAGTAACCCTCCCGCCGCAATAACAACGTTTCTCGTTTTTACTTTCGTTAAAGCAACAAGCCCAACATTTTGAGAGAACGACGTATAAGGAAACGAGTTAAAGATGCCCCCGATCATGACCGCCAGCCCTTCGGCACGAAGACCTTTTTTAATATCCTCTGGCTTTAGGTCTCTTTCACAGATGTCACTTAACGCAAGAAAGACACCGGTTGATTCAATCATGCTGACGATTGCAACAATGGTCATCGTCAGGATCGCTGAGAAGTGAAATTCAGGCACACCAAAATAGAACGGCTGCACAAGGTGGAACCAGGAGGCATCCTTTACGGGTGCAGCATCTACGAGACCCATGAAAGAAGCCAGAACCGTTCCCGCAATCAGTGATATAAGAACAGAGATTGCGCGTACATATCCTTTGGAAAACCGGTTGATCAGAATGATGAGCACAAAAGTAAAACTCGCCAAAGATAAATTTTCAAGGCTTCCGAAACCTTTCGAACCAAGGCCCCCAGCTGCATTATTCATCGCTACCGGTATGAGCGATACACCAATAATGAGGACCACGGAACCGGTAACAATCGGCGGGAAAAATTTCAGGATCTTTCCTACAAATTGAGATAGCACCATTACAACGAGCCCTGAAGCAATAATCGCTCCATAAATGGCGGTAATTCCCTCCAGCTTTCCAATGGCGATCATAGGAGCGACGGCCGTAAACGTACAGCCCAGGATAACGGGGAGCCGTATCCCGAAGTGCCTGCCTCCGAGAACCTGCAGCAAGGTAGCGATCCCGCAAGTAAACAGATCAATAGAGATGAGATAAGCAAGCTGCTGCGCGTTCATTCCGATCGCTGGCCCTACGATGAGCGGTACAATGACCGCTCCTGCATACATGGCAAGAACATGCTGAAAACCAAGTACTCCAACTTTCCATTTTTGAAGTGCTGCCATTTTGATGACCTCCTTGATGTAGTTTTGAAGCCAGTCGTTGTTAGTGTCATCACCCCCTTTAAAAAGATGGAATTTTTTTGATGCGGCACATGTAAAGGGCTTGAAGTGGACAGTAAACGCATCAAACGGGCATGTAATCCCCTTGGTAAACTCTCAAAAATTGGATGCAACTATGAAAATAGGAATGTTTTTTTGAAACTCTACTATATTTGTACAAACTGACTTTTAATCAACTACCATCCATTAAGTAAACAAGCCAAATTGTCCATTCATTATATGGGGAGGGTGAACATTGAAGACCATTGATTTTTGCGTAAACGGAAAGGATGTGTCAGTCATTTGCAGTCCGGCAAAGACTTTGCTTGATGTGCTGAGGGAAGACGCCGGATTAACAGGAAGCAAAGAATGCTGCGGAAAAGGAGAATGCGGCTCCTGTACTGTTCTGCTCAATAATGTGCCAGTTTGTTCATGCTTGGTGCTGGCAGGACAGGTTGAAGGAGAACGAGTGGTCACAGTGGAAGGAATTGGAACGAAACAGGCGATGGATCCTGTTCAACAGGCATTTGTGGATGAAGGAGCAACCCAGTGCGGGTATTGCACACCTGGTCTGATTGTAGCTTCACGGGCGTATTTAACTTCCATCGGCCATGTTCCGGGCCTCGATGAAATCAAACGGGCGCTTGGCGGAAATCTATGCCGGTGTACCGGCTATACTAAAATTCTGCAAGCCGTCCAGACGGCCGCTGCCCGACAGCTTTCATCCCGTGAGCTCTAGCACGCCTTCCCTATCAGCCATTGTGCTTGCCGCAGGCCGTTCATCAAGAATGAGGACATTGAAAGCACTGCTTCCATGGAAAGGTACCTCACTCATCCGCTTTCAAACCGAAACACTGTTAAACGCCGGAATATCAGACATTGTGGTTGTTCTAGGATTCAGGGCAGCAGATTTATCAAACGAGCTCAGCTCCTACACTATAAAAACAGTGATGAACAAAGACTATCATTCTGGGAAATGCTCGTCCATCAAAGCTGGATTGGCAGCCGTAACTCAACCTTCTTCAGGTGTCATCATATGTGCGGTCGACCAGCCGTTATCATTGAATGTCGTTAGAAACTTGTACAAGCTCCACACGAAACACCCTGCCGCGATTATCCTTCCCTCCTTTAAAGGAAAACGCGGACATCCCCTGCTTATCCCGAAGTCTCTTTATGATGATCTGCAGGACATTAAGGAGCAGACACAGGGACTGAGGCACTTGGTCAACACCCGCCGGAAAGAAATCGTAACTGTCGAATTGGATGAACCAAGTATTCTTTTAAATCTAAATGAACAAGCCGACTACCAGGAGGCCTGTTGGGAGGATTCGTAATGTTAGTTTCAGAGATTGATATGCTGTCGCCTCGTTCTCTAAAGGAATGTCTTTTTATCCTGGAGAACGAAAAATCAAGCCTCCGCCTCTTAGCCGGGGGAACAGACGCCGTCGTGAGGATGAAGGAAGGAAAATGGCGGCCTGACTACTGGGTAAACCTTAAACATGTGGACGAGCTTCGTTTTATAACCATACAAAAAGATGAAATTCAGATCGGACCTCTCACCACTCATTCTGAAATCATAAACTCCCCTCTTCTACAGGCTCATGCCGACGTACTCGTACAAGCCTGCCAGGAAATTGGAGCCACCCAGATGCAGAACATAGGGACCATTGGAGGCAATATCGCCACAGCCTCTCCTGCAGGTGATACGATTCCTGCTTTATATGCACTTGGAGCGGTGATCGAACTCACCTCATTATCCGGTAAACGAATGATAAACGTGGAGGACTTCTTTATCGGACCCGGAAAAACCGCAGCCCAGCCCAATGAGATCATCTCCAAGATAGCATTTAACGTCCGCGGTAAAAATGACATCGGTATCTTTCAAAAGCTTGGTCCACGGAAAGCGCAGTCGATCTCCATCGTGAATGCAGCTGTTACTCTTTCCATGAAACAAGGCACGAAAGAGTGCACAGGCGGCCGCATCGCCTTCGGTTCAGTAGGCCCTACGGTTATCCGGGCAAAGAAATGCGAGGCGATGCTGACACTGGGCCCGCTTACAGACGAAATGATCGCCAATATTGGCAGGGTCGCCTGGAAAGAAGTCATGCCAATCTCTGATATCCGTGCCTCAGCTTCATACCGAAGGGATATGGCTAGCGCACTTCTTGAACGCGGACTTTACCGTTTATTGAAAAGGTGGGCAGAACATGAAGAATAGCCATTTTAAGTACGTGGGTAAAAGGATTCCCAGGATTGACGGGCCTGAAAAAGTGACGGGCGAACTGAAATACATGACAGACTACCAATTTGAAAACATGGTATGGGGTAAAGTGCTGCGCTCCTCATTTCCCTATGCAAGAATCAAGCATATCGACACCTCCAGGGCAGAAGCTCTGGCGGGAGTCCTTGCTGTTCTGACCCATAAAGACATTCCAGGCTTTAATGGCTTTGGGATTGTCGTGCCTGACCAGCCCGTGCTGGCAAGTGACGTGGTGCGCTGTACAGGTGACGCCATTGCGCTCGTTGCAGCAGAAACTCAGGAAATTGCAGAACACGCTCTCTCGCTCATCCATGTCGATTACGAACCGCTCACTCCTATTACTGATGCCGAGTTTGCAATGACAGACCGAGCCCCTTTTCTTCATGAGAGCGGAAACATCCACAGCCATGTCACCATCAAAAATGGAGACACAGAGAAGGCATTTTCTGAAGCGGATATTATTCTTGAAAACACCTTCTATTCCCCTCGCCAGATGCATGCTTTTATTGAAACAGAAGGTGGCTGGGGTGTGCTTGAGCCGGACGGGATGCTCACCATCCGCTGTCCGGGGCAATACGCATACCGCGACCGACTTCAGATCGCCCGCGCACTCGCTTTAAACCCGGCAAGGATTCGGGTGATTTCAAATCCAATAGGTGGCGCTTTTGGAGGAAAAGATGAGATTACCGTACAAATTTATTTGGCGCTCCTCGCCCTCCATACTGATGGGCGTCCGGTTAAAATCCATCTCAGCCGGGAAGAGTCGGTCATTGCAGGCATCAAGCGCCATCCCTTTAAAGTACAGATGAAAACAGCAGCAAGGAAAGACGGTACAGTCATCGCCAACCAGGTCCGAGCTGTAGCTGACACGGGAGCATATGCTTCATTAGGAGGCGCCGTCATCGCTCTTGCGATTGAACATTGCTGCGGGCCTTACAAGATTCCAAACGTTGACTTAGAAGGATTTTGCGTTTATACGAACAATGGCATCTCAGGAGCCTTCAGAGGCTTCGGTGTCAATCAGGTTTGTGCAGCGATAGAAACCCATATGGATATGCTGGCTGAGAAGCTGAACCTCGATCCTATTGAACTCCGGAAAAAGAATGTGTACCAAAAAGGCGATACATCGAGCATCGGCCATGTACTGAAAACAAGCGTCGGCACACTCCAAACGCTGGAAACTGCAGAAAAATGCGAGTTATGGAAGAACCGCGCTCTCCATAAAAAGGACATAAGCGAGCCTTGGAAAAAACGAGGAATCGGTCTCGCCACCTCTTTTCACGCGGTCGGCATGGGAATTGGACTTCCTGACTATGGTGCAGCCACCCTAGAATTGATGCAGGATGGAACATTTAAAGTGGGAGTCGGCTGTGAGGACATCGGCGGGGGCAACGGCACTGTTTATGCGCAAATAGCCGCAGAACTGCTGAATTGCAGCATCTCCAGTATTTCTGTCGTTCAAGGGGATACCTCTGAAACGATTGACAGTGGTACTGTTACAGCTTCTCGTTCTACCTACACCGGAGGCAAAGCGATTGCCGCTGCTGTTCCTAATATGATTCGTCTTCTGACCGAGGCGGCAGCAGAGATTCATGGAGTCATGCCGGAGAATGTGCTCATGGGGGAAGATGAGCTTTATGCATTGAAAGAAGATGAAGAAAAAACCGTCACCTATAAGGATATCTTTCATTACCTCTATGAAAAACACCGCCCCACTAAAGTGGAAGGCCACTTCATGCTTCCAAAAGAGCAAGAAGAATTCAAAGGTTCCGGCGGAGCACCTCACCATCTGTATGGCTATTTAACACACATTGTCCTTGTGGAAGTAGATACCATGACAGGAGAAACTGACGTCCTGCGGGTCGTATCCATTCCCGATGCCGGAAAAGTTCTTAATCCGCAGGGCCTTGAGGGGCAGGCAGAAGGTGGAGCTGTCATGGGGATCGGCTATACGTTATACGAGGATGTTCTTATGGAAGCCGGATACCATAAGACGACAAATTTCACTAATTATATCCTCCCTACGATAAGGGAAACTCCAATCATTGAAACGTTCCCAGTTGAAAGTGCTGAGGAGACCGGTCCTTTCGGAGCGAAAGGAATTGGTGAGGTAGTCATGATTCCCATAATCGCAGCGATCACGAACGCCATATACGATGCAGCCGGAATTCGCATTAAACATCTTCCTGCTACTCCGGAACGAATTTTTGCTGCATTGAAAGAGCAGGAAGCCTCCACTGCGGTGAACTTAAATGAATAAACAAGAACTCTATCAAGAACTTTCAGCAGCGATTACAAAAAGAAAACAGGTTTCTCTTGTAACGATCACAAGGGCAGCCCGAAAAGAAATGATCGGCAAACGAATGCTGCTCTTTTCACAGGAAGAGATCTACCCAGAAACCGGGATAGAGAGAACGCTTGTTTTAAAGCTCGCTGAACTCTGCCTTCCTTTTTTCCGCAAACAGATCACCAGGTCGGCTGTCCTGTACGGAAAGGATGACCCGATCACGGTCTTTCATGAAGTCTTTGCCCCTCCTCCCCATTTAATTATCGCCGGGGCGGGACATGTGGCAGAACCCGTTGCGCATATGGCAAAAATGCTGCGATTTTATACTACTGTAGTAGATGACCGCCCTGAATTTGCCCGTCAAGGGCGGTTTCCTTCTTCAGATGACGTTCGCTGTCAGTCCTTTCATTCTTATTTCCAGTCCGTCCCTCTCAATGAGTTCACCTACGTTCTACTAGTGACCAGAGGGCACCAATTCGATGTCCTCAGCCTTCAGCAGCTTCTCTCCCGAAACGAGAAACCCGCATATATTGGAATGATTGGAAGCAGACGCAGAATTGCTGGGGTTTTTGAACAGCTTCGAACAGATTTTCCTGATGAATCCTTTTCCCATCTTTATACACCTGTCGGACTTGATATCGGAGCCGAAACTCCTGAAGAGATTGCTGTCAGTATTTTTGCTGAGATCCTTGCCGTAAAGAACCGAAAATCCGGTGCTCCTCTCAGCGCGACAATCCGTGAACTGGCGAAAACTGGTTTCCATGAGAGGCGAAAAAGAAAACGATGAAGGAAATCGAATTTATTCAAACACTGCAAAATATTTTTTTTACTGGGGAGCCTGCGGCTTTAGCTACTATCGTCCGTACAAGAGGATCGACGCCCAGGAAGGCCGGCTCCAAAATGATCATCTATCCATCAGGAAGGATTATTGGCACGGTCGGAGGAGGCTGTGGAGAGGGTGAAGTCATCGAGAAAGCCTTGAAAGTCATCAACACCGGACAGCCTGTTACTCATGAGGTAGATCTAACGACCGGACTTCTTTATGAGGACGGCGGGATCTGCGGAGGGATCATGGACGTTTTTATTGAACCTTTACTTTAACAGAACAGGAGAATATTCCTGTTTTTTTGTTCATAGGATGTACCAATTAACCTGTCTCACCCTATGTGCAGCGGTCCTATTCTCATCTTTGGAATAAACGTTCCCTTTTTTCCGGTTAATTGAAAGGGTCTAAGGATCCTCAAATGAAGAAAAGGGGTGTTTTCCATGTCATCGGCAGGAAAAAGCGCAACAGTCAAAAGTTCCTTGGACAGATTTTTCAAATTAACTCAAAGAAAAACGAACACAAAGACTGAAATTCTCGCAGGCATTACAACCTTTCTGACCATGAGCTACATCATTTTTGTCAATCCCTCCATTCTCGCCGACGCCGGAATTCCAAAGGAAGCCGCTCTTGCCGCAACCATTTACGGCAGTGTCTTCTGTACACTGTTAATGGCTTTATGGGCAAACTTTCCGGTAGCAGTGGCACCAGGCATGGGGTTGAATGCATTCTTCACGTATACCGTAGTGCTTGGTGCCGGATTAAGCTGGCAAACCGCGCTCGGTGCCGTGTTTATTTCCGGTGTGGCATTTTTCCTGTTGACGGTCACCGGGGTTCGGCAAAAGATTGTTGACGGTGTTCCACCGCTATTAAAGTCTTCGATCAGTGTAGGAATCGGATTGTTCATTGCCTTCATCGGCCTGAAAAACTCCGGTATCGTCGTTTCCAATAAAGATACCTTTGTGAGCTTAGGGAAGATTACCGAGACCGGCCCGCTTCTCGCCCTGTTCGGTCTTCTTGTTGCCTCCTACCTAATGGCCAAGAAAAAGAAAGGTGCTTTGCTGATCAGTATTTTACTAACCACAGTGGCCGCTATGATTACAGGCTTTATTGACTATCCGCAAACTTTAAAAGATGTTGCTTCCTTCTCCCTGCCAAGCCTTTCAGAAACTTTCCTTGCGATGGATCTAAAAGGAGCGTTCGCTTATGGCATCTTATCCATTTTATTCTCTTTTACCATTGTTGAGCTGTTCGATAACCTTGCCACATTAATCGGCCTTTCAAGAAAAGCCGGTCTTGCGGATGAAAACGGAAAAATTGAAAATCTTGACCGCGCCCTGCAGGCTGATGCCGTCGGTACGATGGCAAGTGCAGCGATGGGCGGTACGGTAATGAATGCGTATGTTGAGAACGCGACAGGCATTTCTGAGGGTGGGCGCACAGGTCTCACAGCATTAACGGCGGGAGTTCTTTTCTTTTTGACGCTTTTCTTTGCACCACTCATCGCTTTTGTTCCGTCGGTTGCTACAGCGCCGATCTTGATAATTGTCGGAGCCTTAATGCTCAGCGAGATCAAAGCGATCGGTTTTGAAGATTATACCGATGTCATTCCTGCTTTTCTTACCATCATACTCATGCCTCTCACCTTCAGTATCGCGCAAGGCTTGGCGTTTGGCTTTATTTCCTACACGATCTTAAAGCTCATGACTGGCAAGCATAAGGACCTTCACTGGATGATGTACCTGATCAGTATCGCGTTTATAATCAACTTTATATGGGGAAGCCATTAAAGACAAAACCTTTGGGCCGGGATAGCATTAACCCGGCCCATTTCCAAAATCGATTCCGAAAGGGGCTAACATTTTATATGGATATCAATCATCAAGCTCTTTCTCATATCCTTGCCTCCTCTTCTAAGCGTGTTCCAGCTGATCTTGTCATTAAAAACGGGAAAATCATTGATGTATTCAACCTTGCGATCATGGAAGCCGATGTGGCGATCACAGATGGAAAAATCGTTGGCATCGGCCATTATGAAGGGAATAATCAAATCGATGCAGATGGCGCATACATATGCCCAGGACTCATCGATGGCCATGTACATATCGAATCATCCATGGTTACTCCGCAGGAATTCGCCAGGGTTGTCGTCCCTCATGGGGTAACTACAGTCATTGCCGACCCTCATGAAATTGCCAATGTGAGCGGAAAAGAAGGCATTGATTATATGATAAAAACTTCCGAGCAGCTGCCCCTTGATGTATATATCGCTCTTCCTTCCTGCGTGCCGGCTACACCGTTTGAACATGCCGGAGCGGAACTTAAAGCTGCAGATCTTGAACCATATTACTCTTCTCCCCGGGTGATCGGATTAGGAGAAGTCATGAACTACCCCGCTGTTTTTCAAGGCGACAGCGACATGTTGAAAAAATTGGCAGACGCCTCCAATTGCTCCCGGCACATCGACGGACATGCTTCTGGTGTGTCTGCAGAAGGCATCAATGTGTATATGGCCGCCGGAATTCGAACGGACCATGAATGTGTGACACCACAGGAAGTAAAAGAACGGCTGATGCGAGGAATGTATGTGATGCTCAGGGAGGGTTCTGCAGCAAGAGATCTTACTCTTCTGCTGGACGCCGTGGAGGAGAAGAACGCCCGAAGATGTCTGTTTGTCACCGATGACAAACATTTGGATGATTTAATCGAGAACGGCAGCATTGACCATAACATCAGACTGACGATTGAAAAGGGATTTGATCCTTTGCTTGCTATTCAGATGGCCACTCTAAATGCCGCTGAATGCTTTGGTTTAAAACAAAAAGGAGCGATCGCACCGGGATATGATGCAGACCTGGTTCTTTTGACGGATCTCACCAGCTTTAAAATTCAACAGGTGTACAAAAAAGGCATGCTGGCCGCTGCGCAAGGCGTAATGCTCCCTTTTCAGGACGAGCCCTCAGCTCCACCGCCCGTTATCACGAACAGTGTTCATCTGCTTCGGGTGTCTGAAGAATCATTGTCCATTCCAATGAAAAGCGGGATGGCCAACGTCATTAAAATTATTCCAAACAGTATCGTAACAAAACATGTGACAGAGGAAGTCAGTCTTTTGGACAGCTGTTTCAAACCTGATCTCAATAGAGACCTGCTCAAACTGGTTGTCGCAGAACGCCATCACCTGACTGGAAATATCGGCTGCGGAATTCTAAAAGGCCTTGGTATAACTTCTGGAGCCATCGTCTCTACGGTCGCTCACGATTCCCATAATATTGTCGCTGCAGGCACTAATGATCGCGATCTCTTAAAAGCAATTGAAGTGATTGCCGAAATGAGAGGCGGCTTGGCTGTTATTGAAAAAGGTGAGGTACTGGCATCCCTGCCTCTGCCTATTGCCGGTCTTATGTCCGATAAAAATCATAAAGAAGTCTATCAGAAGCTGCAGAAAATTCATTCAGCATTAAAAACCATTGGGTTTACACATGACTTTAACCCGTTTTTGACCTTATCTTTTTTGGCACTTCCCGTCATACCCGAGTTAAAGCTTACAGATATGGGATTGTTTGATGTTATATCCTTTCAGCACATTTCTGCAGAGTATAAAAAACCGCCCGTTTAAGTGAAAAAAGATTCCCAGGAAACATCATGCCTGGAAATCTTTTTTTCAGCTTCTATTACTCTTATTCATCCTCCTGATGGGATGAATGCAGAGAATTGATAAGATCATAATAATCATCCGGTTTTTCAAATTGATCAGGTGCCCAGTTTTGTTTAATCCAAGACGCGACTTCGGGTGCACTTTGAAAAATCCGGCCTGTAGTGTCACTGTCTCGAACGGTATAAATATTGTTATCTACATCGATTGTTACATCGCAAGGAAAGGCTCCATCCTTTTTGTACAAAGAGTACTCCATGGCAACTACCTCCTCCTGAAATAGAATAATTAAGTTATACCCTTTTTCGTTTCTTTTTATGTTGATTTATTGGACGCCTCTCTTCATTCGAATAGAGAATACCTTCTCCGAGCACCCTAATGAGGTCATAGATGAAGGAGGCTTAATCATGGAAAAGAAACAGCAAAAAACAACGGAAACCCTTACAAACGCACCGGAGCAAAAAGAGTTTACCATTGCATCAGGGCTGAACCCAAAACATCCATTGGGGTCAGATGCCTACAGCCCGGGAGATTCGGTGGAAGAACATAAACAGATAGAAAGCACTAACCTTTATCTCAATGAAGGAGAGATCAGCCAGCAGAACAATAATTTATAGTTATTTCAGGCATAATTTCTTTTCAAACGCAGAAAATAATGAAGTGAAAAGGAGGTTATTTGATGCAAAGTCTATTGCTTAAGATTATCAGCATCCCGTTGATTCTTCTTTTGTGTACGTTTTGGTTTGAAAGTGTTACGTTTAACAAACCGCTTCCCTTCCTCATTATTACAATCATTCTTGCGCCGATCGCCGTTCTAATGGAGTATGTGTTTCTTCCGCGTTTATCTTTTTGGTCCGTGATCGCAGCGGACTTCATCGTCTCCTATATTGTGGTCTATACAATTAGTTCCATAATGTCCGGTGCCTATGTGACGCTATGGGGAACTTTTTTAATCTCACTTGCTTTTACATTGGTCGAGCTGCTTATCCACAGACAGATCGTTGCCGATCATATGAGGCATTCTTATAATTGAAAAATGTGTGAAAAGTGCCTTATGCCACGATGGATAGGGTTCTTTTTCTGCCGAGATTTTCCTAAACCGCTCTTCAGGCCAATCCAATTTTAAATATGACTGTAAATAGACTGCTGGCTGATGCAGTCTTTTTTTAAATCGGCAGGTTCAAATAAGTTGCAGTCCCGTCCAGACTTGCCTACAATAACGTTGATTAGGTCACTATTATTCTAAAAGAAAGAGGTAATATGATGCGTACGATGCCTTTAGAGAAACGAGAAATCACTTCAAGCCGTCTGGCATTAGGGTGTATGGGTTTTGGCGGCAATTGGGACCGAAGCCCCATTTCTGACGAGGAAATCTTGAAAACTGAAAAAGCCATTGATGCCGCACTTTCTTCTGGCATCACCATGTTCGACCACGCGGATATATACACGCTTGGAAAAGCAGAAGAAGCGTTTGGCCGAGTATTAAAAGGAAACCCAAGCTTACGTGATCAGATGGTCATTCAAAGTAAATGCGGAATCCGCTTTGCTGATGACACCGGACCCGGCCGTTATGATTTTTCAAAGGAACACATACTGCGTTCGGTGGATGGTATTTTGCAAAGACTTACCGTTGACCATTTAGACATCCTGCTTCTTCACCGCCCTGATCCGCTCATGGAGCCTGATGAAGTAGCAGAAGCGTTTCAGCAATTAAAAACATCCGGTAAAGTCCTCCACTTTGGTGTATCCAATATGAACAAAGCGCAAATACAGTTTCTTGAGGCCTATTCTGATGAGCGTTTAGTTGTAAACCAGTTAGAGATGAGTCTGAACAAGCTCGATTTTGTTGATCAAGGGGTGCATGTTAATCAACAAGAAGGAACATCCGTCAACTTTGCTGATGGACTAATGGAGTATTGCATGATGGAAAACATACAAATTCAAGCATGGTCTCCTCTTGCGCAAGGTATCTTTTCAGGCAATAAATCATTAGAGTTGTCCGATGCAGAAACAAAGACAAAAGAGCTAGTGGAAAAAATGGCTGCAGATAAAAGAACCACAAGGGAAGCGATTGTTCTTGGATGGCTCATGCGCCATCCAGCAAAAATCCAGCCCGTCATCGGTACGTCGAATGTTCAGCGTATCATAGACGCAGGGGATGCTGTCCGACAGTCAGAAATAATGACACGTGAGGAATGGTATGCCCTGTACGTAGCGTCCAGAGGCAATAAACTTCCTTAACATAAAAAGCCAGCCCCGGGATCAACCTGGGGCCTGGCTACTTTCTCCTTCCATTTTCCGGTCCTCATCCAACACAACTTCTCTTCTCATCGTTTCATGTTTTTTCAAATCTTGTTCCAGACGTTTCACCTTATTTCTAAGCTGAACTACCTTTAGTATTCCAAAGAATCCCACAGCCAATCCGCCAACCGCTGCCGAACCTAAAATAATCAGGACAAGCGGCCATTTTACGGTTCCAAAAATATAATTAAATTCTACATCATTGCCATTAACTACAGCGAAAACGGCGATCAGCAGGGCAAAGAGCAGTCCGAAAATCAAATACCCTTGTGCTTTCATATCTCAGCCTCCTTAGCACTCCTATTCCCCAATTCCTGATAATCTAAATAAAAAAATGAAGAAATCCTTAACTGTCTTGATAAAATGGCTAATTCATGTTACAGTAGTAATAGTTATTTTTGTTCGGTACATGACTTCTTCGCAGCGGTTTGCGTCTTGAATGATATTTGAGCAGGAATAGTAATAAATCGTGGTTTTGATCCACACAGGAGGAACATCATATGTTACAAGGTAAAGTTAAATGGTTTAACGCAGAAAAAGGTTTCGGCTTCATCGAGGTTGAAGGCCAAGACGATGTATTCGTACACTTCTCTGCTATTCAAGGCGAAGGTTTCAAATCTCTTGAAGAAGGTCAAGATGTAACTTTTGAAATCACTGAAGGTGCTCGCGGACCTCAAGCTGCAAACGTTCAAAAGTAAGCAGATAAAAAGACTCCTGAAGTCAGGAGTCTTTTTTTATTGTGTTTTTTTCATAAAAGTTTGTATCGCTCGTATGAGTTCACATGGAGATTCGTACATTCCCATATGGCCCGAATCTGTAAGCACGGATTGTGTAATCCATTCCCCCGAGACAGAAAATGTCTTTTCCGCCGGGATCACCTGATCTCGTTCGCCTGCTATAAGAAGCACTGGCATTTTGGAGGATTGGAGAACATCATTGCGGTTCGGACGGTTCTTCATCGCTACCAGTGCGCAAATTGCCCCTTCATCCAGAGTCCCATAGCCAATCTCTCTTGCTCTCTCAATCTTTTCCTTTTGGGCGGATGCGGGTGCAAACAACTTGGGAACGAGCTGATCGATTACCTCTTTCAATCTGCCATCCTTTATTTTTTCAATCGTCTGATCCCTGCCGTTCCTTCCAGCTTCATCATCCGGGAAAGCAGTTGAATGAATGAGCCCAAAAGCTTTCAGCCGGTTACTTTGATGGTCAGCAAAGGCCAGTGTAATATAACCCCCAAGGGAATGCCCGAACATTGTGACTTTTTCCAGCCCCAAATGCTGAAGCAAATCTTTAATATCCTCAGAAAGATCCTCCACTGCGCAAGCAGATTCCCTGACGGATGATTTTCCATGACCCCTCAGATCAGGAGCAATTACCCGATAATCCTTAGCGAGTTCAGGGATAACCTCCTCCCAATACTCATGGCTTCCGCAGAAACCGTGAAGGAGCACGATCGGTTCTCCTTTGCCTTCATCCATATACGACATTCTCACAGTTCCAAGGTCTGCAGTTTTTAATTTCAAGGCTGCTCCACTCCTTCTGCACTTTTATATTGATCAACTTGCCGTTTCAAATCCTCCAGCTCATCCAATAATTTTACCATCATATTATCCGTGCGTCTAAGTTCTTCATTCAGCATGCTTATCGTTTCTTCTTTCCATAACAATGGATCTGCATGAACTGGAGCGATGGGAAGATCTTTATAAACAACGCCTTCTTCCGATTCTAGGAGAAAAGTAAATAACGATTTCATAGCATGGATCACCAAGAGCTATTCTCTTGCGCAGACTTACTTTACTGTAACCAAAATTAGTGGATTGCACTTCTCTTGATAGAAACCTTCCATCCTTTCTCCCGAGCAGATTCCAATTTGCCGAATATACCCATCAGCAACAAATTCCTGCAGATGAGCGTACTGTGCAATCAGCTTAGCCAAAAACGTGGCGATTCAAGCCCTGATCGATCATGATATCAGCTCCAGCCAAATCTGGCCTACTACTCCATACCCTATTATGTTTCATGTCATGTGTCCTTTGTGATGAATTAAAGGTATTTCAGCCAAAAAAAGACCCTAAATGGGTCTTCTGGGAATTCCGTTCTCACATCTTTCGCATCTTTATGCCGGAAACAGAATGGTTTTTTCCTTTTTCCAAGATCAAGTGCGCTCTATACTTGGTAGGAAGAATATTCTCACGCAGGTTTAGGCCGTTGATGGTATTCCAAATATTCAAAGCGAACTGGATCGCTTCATCATCCTTTAAGTCAGCGTACCGGTGGAAATACGAGATCGGACTTTGGAACGCTGTATTCCTTAAAATCTTAAAACGCTCAACGTACCATTTTTTTATCTCTTCTTCGTCTGCATCGACATACAGGGAAAAATCGAAGAAATCTGAGACAAAGATCTGATGGGTTTGTTTATTCCTTTTTTGTTTCGGAACCTGTAGTACGTTTATTCCTTCAACAATAACGATGTCCGGTGCAGAAATGGTTTGTACCTTGTCAGGCAAAATGTCATATTCCAAGTGAGAATAGATCGGCGCCTCAACTACAGGATTGCCGGATTTCAAATCGGAAAGAAAATGTATCAATCCTTTCAGATCATAGCTTTCCGGGAAACCCTTCCGGCCCATAAGACCCTTTTGCTCAAGGACAGCATTCGGGAACAAAAAGCCATCTGTCGTTACAAGCTCAACTTTCGGTGTATTCGGCCAACGTGAAAGAAGAGCCTGAATGATTCGAGATGTCGTGCTTTTCCCTACAGCGACGCTTCCTGCAATGCCTATAATGAACGGCGGTTTTTTCATTTGCTTTCTTAAAAAAGCATTAGACTGCTGATGCAGCTGCTGTGAGGCTGTCACATGGAGGTTCAGTAGGCGGCAAAGCGGCAAGTAGATGGAAGACACCTCATCAAGAGAAACATTTTCATTGATTCCCTGAAGCTCCGATATTTCCCATTCCGTCAACGGCTGTATATCGGCCGAATACAGGCTCGCCCACTCGCTTCTTGAAAAAGAAAGATAGGGCGACAGCGACTCATTCTCTAACATCATCTGGCTCATTGCTGGCATCTCCTTTTTGGATCACTATGCTTAATATTCTATATAAACGGTCATAGGATACTCATACATTTAAAAGTTGGATCTATCGCTTTACAATGTTAACACAATTTTAAAGATAAGATAACCTGATTGTAAACCCAAACGGCTTAAATAAGAAAGCGGTTTCGCCCAAAAAGATAAAAAGGATCCCCAATCACTAGGAAATCCTTTTTATCCATCATCCCTTTACTTACGGAAGAAACGTTTTTTCCAAAAAATAAAAGATACAAGGCCAGAGAGTGTAAATGCCAAGCATAGACTGATGAAAAATGCATGGGGATACTTTTGAAACGGCAAAGGAATGTTCATGCCGTAGAAACTCGCCACCATGGTAGGGAGAGCGAGTATGATCGTAATGGATGTCAGAAAACGCATCTCGACGTTCAAGTTGTTGGATATAACAGAAGAAAAAGCATCCATCAAACTTTTTAAGATATTTCGATAAATCAAGCTCATTTCGATGGCCTGTTTATTTTCAATGATAACGTCCTCTAACAGGTCCTTATCCTCTTCATACATCTTCAAATAGCTGACCTTCAATAATTTTTCAAGAACGGCATCGTTCGACTTAAGCGAGGTCGCAAAATAGACAAGGGACTTTTCAAGTCTGAGCAGCTCAAATAGATCATCATTCTTCAATGATTCTCTCAGTTCATTTTCGATCTGTTCGGTTTTCCGATTGATCTGACGCAGATACCGCAAGTAATAGGTCGCGATCATCTGCAGCAGCTGAAAGACAAAGCGTGTTTTCTTGTACGTATAAAAATTCTTCACTTTATGTTTAGCAAACAACTCAAGAATGGGGTTCTCCCTAAGGCATACCGTAATAAAATGCGTATCCGTTGAAATCATTGCAAGCGGAAACGTATCGTACTGTATTCCATTTTCATCCGATTCAAGGATCGGAAGGTCGACGATAACACTCACGGTGTTTCCTTCTTTCTCCACCCTTGAACGTTCCTCTTCATCCAGAGCATCTCGTAAAAAATCCGGATCGATTCCGATCTTTTCAACGACCCAGTTGATTTCTTCATTGGTAGGCGCAATCAAGTTAATCCAGCAGCCTTTTTGAATATCGTCCATCTCTGATAATTGATTGGCAGTGTCAGTGTAATAAACATTCAGCATATGATCTACCTCTTACATTCAGTCTATTCCTATAATAAAACAAATCCATTTAAAAAAGTAAACAAAAGATTTATTTTTTGCTATAAAAGCAAAAGAGCCTTTACATGTAAAGGCTCTTCTTTCTACGCTAGATCCAATTGTATGCTTACTTTGAAAAGATCACCGTCAGCTTCAACCTCCATATTTCCCTCGTGAAGGTCAATGATCGATTTGGCGATGGCCAGCCCTAGGCCGGAGCCTTCCGTATGCCGGGATGTATCTCCTCGTTTGAAGCGTTCAAACAATTCTTCAGTGTTGCCGCCCAGCTCGTATTTCGAGACGTTTTTGAAAGAGAGATGAGCTTTTCCGTGCTTTTTTTCCACCGCGATATAAACCCGCGTACCTTCAAGAGAATATTTAAGGATGTTTCCGATCAGGTTGTCAAACACTCGCCACATTTTCTGTCCATCCACATGCACATCGATGGGCTGTTCCTTGGCGGACATTCTCACTTGCAGCGTCGATTGTTCGATCGCTTCATCATGCTCAGCCAAAGCCTGCTGCAGCAGCTGAACGATATCCACAGTCGTTTTCACGAGTTCAATATTTCCACTTGCCATCTTTGAAGCTTCAAAAAGATCATCGATCAGAACTTTTAAACGTTTTGACTTTTTATCAATGATTTGTACGTAAGCTTCCCTAGACGCCTCATCCAGACCATGGGTCTTTAGAAGCTCGGTATACGTGATGATGGAAGTAAGAGGAGTCCTGAGATCGTGGCTGACATTCGTGATCAGTTCTGTCTTCAGCCGCTCGCTCTTTGCCTCTGATCGTTGAAGAGACTTTACGCCGTGTTTCAGCGTATTAATGTTCCTGGCCAAACCTGCAAGAACAGAACGTCCTTTCGCCTTCAAATCCGGCTCCATGTTCCCTGCAGCAAGCTCAGTCAAATGATGCACAATCCGGTTGAAATACGATATTTTTTTCAGGGAGAAGATCAGTACTGGGATGGTCACCGCAATAAACATCACAACATATAAAACAGCCAGCTGATTATGATATAAGATAATTCCTACACCAAAACCGGAAGCGAAAATTACAATTAGCAATACGAAATACTGAAAAGCAAGGCTGCGGAAATGGAAGACCTTCTCTAAATCATTCCAGAAACGGTGGATCAAAGCTGTTTTCCAATATTCTTTCGTCCAGGCTTTGCCTTTCCACTCGGTTAAAATCCAGATTAGTTGAATGATGTTCAGGCCTATCATTATACAGAAAAGCACCCTATAGGCAGACTTTTTTTAGTGTCTACACTATAGGGTACACATTACAGATGGGATCAGCTTTTTCTATCATTATGCTCTTTTTCGTTCGGATGAATCCTTTTTTCGGTGAGCGGATGTTTTTTGCTTCTGCGGTTGCGTTCGTCCACCATTCTTATAGTAAGCATGGCAAAACTGATCATTAAGGACAATACCTTATACACCGCCATCACCAACATCCTCCCTTTTAATTTGGGATTGTTATTTACTTTTGGACAGCCATGTCCTTATTTGATCCCTGTCTAGGAGCATTTCCTTTCTCAGGGTTTAAGAAAAGCAATCCATTGCCCTCCCCTTTTTTCGTAAGCCCGATGGTCTCGGTATTTTTACAAAGCTGGGCATATATCTCAGGTTCCGTGAGCTCCCTGCCAAATTCTGCTTCCTCTTTTTGGATCAGTACGGCAACTGCTCCTGAAACGTGCGGTGTGGCCATAGAGGTTCCAGAAAGTTTGGCGTACTTATTACCAGGATACGTTGATAATACTTTCACTCCTGGGGCGACGAGATCGATCTCATCATTCGTATTTGAAAATTCCGCCAGGCGTTTTTGTTCATCCACCGCACCGACCTCGACAACTTCTTTATAGTAGCCTGGATAGGCCTGTTCATCAGAATTTTCATCGGAGTCTCCTTCATTGCCTGCTGCACAAACGACCATCACGTTTTTGTCCACTGCATTCTTGATGGCTTCGTGCATTTCCGGCACATCATCCGGTCCTCCCAGAGACATAGAGATGACCCGGACTTTTTCGCCCTTATCGCCTCTCCACTCTACCGCATAATTCATCGCGTCAATGATTCCCTTGTAGCTTCCGCTGCCGTCCTTGTCAAGCACTCGCAGAATCAGGAGCTTTACTTCTGGTCCAACACCCGTAACCCCCAGTTGATTCACAGACGCTGCAATTGTACCTGCTACATGCGTCCCATGAAAGTGTCCATCGGAATAATCCTCAGGATCACCATCAACAAAATTTCGTCCCCCAATGACCCGGTCTTTTAGATCGGGATGATTTACATCGCATCCTGTATCAAGAACGGCTACAACCACATCAGTTCCCTTATATCCTTGCTCCCAGGCTGCTGGAGCATTGATCATTTGAATACCATACGGAATTTCTTCACCAACAGTCTGCAGAACCTCTTCTAGCTTAAAAGGAATTAAACGAACTTCACTCATACGTCCTTCCTCCTTTATATAGGTGATGGTGCAACGATAAAGATGAAATACCATGGAAAAAGTGACAGGGGACAGTTGAGCTGACAAAAAGCCATGTCTTTAAAAGAAACTGGATTAACCGTTACAGGCTGCCTCCTCTTTTGACATCAAACTGGTATGGGAATAGGTGTTTGCATCATTTTAGCATCCTGTTTGTCCAAAAACAACCTTTTTCAGAAAAATGAGAATTTTGTTCTATTCTATATTAAGATCAGCTGAGGTTTAAAGCATGTTTGATTGTTTTTCTCCCTTTTTACTGGGTCATTCGATTCAGAGCAAAAAATAAGAAGGAGCTATTCGCTCTCCGCCTCTTTTTTCTGTTTGAGTTTATGCTGTTTCCAGCTTGTATAAGAAAACGTGCAGGTAAGTATAAAAAACGATCGAAGCGCTTAGTATCATGAAATCCCACATGCTCCCGTTACAGCTGCCGCGGACTCGAAAATTCCGCCCGTTGTTTTTTCTCCTTAACCGGCAGGCGGGGATAATGAAGCTCTGCAAGCACAAACACTTCTTCTGTGAGTTCTTCCATCGCTTTTAAGCTATGTTAGAGGATTCCCCCGTTAAAATGTCAGCAAACCGTTCATGCAGATTCGGAACGATCATCACTCGGCGCTTTATTCCATAAAATATGCAGTTCAATATCTGAATGCCTGTCCTCCCATCCCCTCGAAACGGAGCCGGCGAGAAATATCCTTTTTTCGGTTGAAAGAAAGTGCGCGTGCCTATACTATGGAATATGGAATTGAGAAAGGAGGCGTTAGTGGAATGAAACTTTTTTCACATAATGACCTTGATGGTAAATCATGCGGCATTGTTGCCATGCTGGCACTTGGAGAAGAGAATGTAGAGACGTTCTACTGTTCGCATGACAATATTAATCGCCGTGTTTCTGACTTCCTGCTTGATGCTGAGCAGGAACATAAAGCGGTATACATAACGGATATTGCAGTAAATGAAGAACTCGCCGAAAAACTTCAGTCACGGTACGAAAGCGGACGGGAAGTACAGCTCATCGATCATCATGTCACTGCAGACCACTTTAACCAATATGACTGGGGCCTTGTTCAAACAAAACAAGAGGACGGCAGACTGACTTCTGCGACCTCTCTCCTTTATGAGCACTTTATTAAGAATGGCCTGCTCAAGGACTCTGGAGCGTTAAAAGAATTTGTAGAGCTCGTCAGACAGTATGACACGTGGGAATGGTTTGAGAATGAAAACGAAAATGCCAAGCGCTTGAACGACTTGTTCTTTTTGCTTCCTCCGGGCGAGTTTGAGAAAAATATGCTGGAGCGATTGAAAACAGAAGATCATTTTCATTTTTCTGAAACAGAAGAAACCATTCTTCAGCTCGAGGAAGACAGCCGAAAAGCGTATATCAAGAAAAAGCAGAGACAAATGGTTGAAACTTGGGATGAGGTTTACAATACGGGAGGGGAACCCTACCGAATCGGAATCGTCCATGCGGAAAGCCACCATTCTGAGCTCGGGAACGAACTGAACCGGGAAAATCCCCATCTTGATCTGATCGTCATCTTAAATATTGGCGGGAAACGAGCCGGTTTCCGAACCATCTATGAACATGTGGACGTATCTAAATATGCCGCCCAGTTTGGAGGCGGCGGACACCCTAAAGCTTCCGGATGCACCCTCACTCCAGAAGGATTCCAGCGCTTTGTCCTGCCTGCCTTTGAAATACCGCCGAGACGGCGCGATGCACAAGACAACGAATGGAACGTCAGGGAAAGCGTGTATGGTACGCTATTCATTAATTACAAGAGAGAAATTACTAACCTTTTTCAGGCAAGCGACCTAAAATGGAAACTGATTCATAACAGCGTCCTAGTTCCGAGGTCGTTTCAGGATTTTCAGTCGGCTGAAAACTATTTGAAACGCCAGTACAATTCATGGCTCATGCCAGATGAAAAGTATTTGGAATATGTAAGCTCAAGCCTCAGTATTCCACTGGAAAAAGTCATGTCAGATTACAGGGAAATTATGGACCAGCATCGTTCCTTCTTTATTAAGGGATAAAAAACTGGGGCTGTCCAGAAAGTCAG
>NZ_JBDPNU010000023.1:0-69393 GCF_050468105.1 Fictibacillus sp. NRS-1165 | reverse complement strand
AAATCGCTAGGTCAGTCTAATCGATCACCTGTTTTTTTGTGCGGAGGTTTTGGGAGAAGCGCAGAGAAAAGAAAACTCAATACAGACAGCACCAGAACACCTTTATAAACATCTGACAACGAAAAAGAGAGGCCGTGCTGCATAAGTTCGATAGCAGTGCTGCTCAGTCTGCTTCGCTTTTCTTCATCCAGAAGTATATTAGCCGCATCGAGTGAAACCTTTTTGTCTCCGTGATTTTCAAAGTATGTACTAAGTCTGGTATTTAAGATACCGCCAAGTACAGCAGCTCCTAAGGCACTTCCCACAATTCTCATGAACATGTTCGATGCTGTAGCAATACCTCTCGTTCTCCAATCGACATTATTCTGTATGGCCACTATATAGGTCGTATTCGTAAGCCCCATCCCGCAGCCAATCAAAAATGAGCCGGCTCCTGCCCATACCGGACCTTTGGAAGGGTCCATAAGAACGAAGAAAATGGAACCGGCAATTAAAGCAATTCCTCCTGCTGCTGCAACCGGACGGAATCCTACCTTAAGCAGAAGCTTGCCGCCAATGGTTGAAAAGATCGGCCAGCCGATGGACATCGCCGTTAGTGCGAATCCTGCAACCACCGGGGGCTGTTCCATCACCCCTTGGATATAAGCGGGCAGGAAGCTCGATATGCCGATAAGAATCGCTCCATTCGTTAAAGATGCCGCGTTCGAGAGAGAAATAAGTTTGTTCCTCCACAATAAGACCGGCATCAGCGGTTCCGGGAACTTGGATTCATGAACAACAAACCAAAAGAGAACGCCCGCTGATAATATGGCCAACAGATAGGTCTCCCACGAATTCCAAGGCCAAGCGGTTCCACCTTGTATGAGAAGCACCATTAGCGCGCTGACACCGACTAAAACGAAGAGTGATCCCAGATAATCGATATGTACCTGTTTTTTCTCCAAGTTTTCATGAAGATATTTCCCGACTCCGATCATGGCTAGAATTCCCAGGGGGATATTCATCCAGAAAACAAGTGACCAATGAGAATAAGTGACAAAAAATCCTCCGAGCAAGGGACCGAGTATGGCAGAGATTCCCCATACACTAGCAAGATACCCCTGTATTTTTGCCCGTTCCTCCATTGAATACATGTCACCAACAATGGTAGTTGCGATAGGCTGTACAGCACCTGCTCCAAGACCCTGAATGAGTCTGTATATGATAAGCTGTTTCATGGACACTGCAAATCCGCAAAGTAAAGAACCGATTAGAAAAAGAATGATTCCAATAATGAACACCGGTTTCCGTCCATAAAGATCGGACAGTTTTCCATAAATAAGAATGGTAACGGACTGCATGAGGAGATAAGCTGAAAACACCCAGCTATATAATGCGAATCCCCCAAGATCTCCTACGATTCCAGGCATCGCAGTTGATACGATCGTACCTTCGATCGCTGCCATAAACATGGCAATGACTACTGACGCAAGCACCAGTGGTCTTTTTGTCTGCTGTTCTTCTCTCTTGGCAGATACCATCTGCCTGAAACTTTCATTCATTTTTCTCTACCTCATTTCTTATCTCATGCGGCTCTACATGAACCGAAATGCTTTCTACTTTATACTCCTGCTTTAGCGATTTTTCTATATTCTCCGTAATCATGTGGCTTTCAACGACATTCAATGAGGGGTCTACATCGATCGTTACATCGATAATGGCCAGACTTCCATGCTTTCTTGCTTTTAAGCTCGTTACTTGTTTTACGCCCTTGACCTGAAGGATTACCTTCTCCATC
The DNA here is from genome assembly GCF_050468105.1 of Fictibacillus sp. NRS-1165. Taxonomy (NCBI): domain Bacteria; kingdom Bacillati; phylum Bacillota; class Bacilli; order Caryophanales; family Fictibacillaceae; genus Fictibacillus; species Fictibacillus sp. NRS-1165. The sequence goes on along the minus strand of NZ_JBDPNU010000023.1, from coordinate 67,616 downwards.
TCTTTGCCTTCTTCAAAATCAAATCCATCTGAAAGATTATGAGAAGTTTCGTAGAAGATATCCCACCCTGTTTTGATGATCATCATTGCTACCAGCACCGCTGCAAGGGGATCAAGCCACACGATGCCGAATTGAGCTCCGAAGATGCCCACTGCTGCCCCGATACTGACGAATGCATCCGACCGGTTGTCAAGGGCTGCCGCCTTTAAGCCTTGGCTGTCTGTTACTTTAGCAAGTTTAATGTTGTAGCGGTAGACCGCAAGCATTAAAGCCGCTGAAATGACTGCAGTGAAGCCAGCTATCGTTGACGGTGGCCTTATCTTAAATTCCACAATGCTCTTTATTGCAGAAATAAAAACTTCAAGTCCGATAACCACCATTATAAAGGAAGCAATCATGGATGCAATCGTCTCAGCTCGAAGGTGGCCGTAAGGGTGATCACGATCTGCCGGTTTTTTGGAAATCTTTAATCCGATAAGGACGGCGACTGATGCCAGAATATCAGTCGAGTTATTTAAACCGTCAGCAACCAAAGCTTCTGAAGAATAAATCCATCCTACGCCAAGCTTCAGCAGTGACAAGACGATGTATGCAAGTAAACTGAGATATACACCCTTCTCAACTCCGCTCTGTATCTTTTCATCCGGCATAGCCCCTCACACCCTCTTATGATTCATTCACCTGAAAAAGGCTACGTTTAGCATTCCTTATTCGTTCTATTTTAATGATGATAGATCATCTTTCGTGTCATACCGCCATCGATCACCAAGTTCTCCCCATTAACAAAGTTGTTTTCAGGTGCCGTTAAATATAAACAGGCTCTTGAGATATCTGATGGTTTTCCTACCCTCTTGGACCAATGCTGCTCATGGTCAATCTCCCTTAAACCATCATAATCCTTCGTTTCAATCCAGCCTGGGCTGATGGCGTTAACCGTAATTCCATGCTCACTGAAGGATGCGGCCATAGCATGTGTGAGTGCAGCAATACCCCCTTTTGTTGCGGCATATGCCTCACTATGAGGTTCAGACATGGAAGCCCTGGTCGATGCAATATTGACGATGGAGCCTCCTCCGTTTTCTTTCATCTGTTTACCAGCTTCCCTTGAACATAAAAATACGCTCCGGAGATTGGTTTGTATGACATCCTCCCACTCTTCCAGTTCCAAATCGAACGGGGATTTCCATATCCCTTTTCCGGCATTGTTGATGAGAATGTCAACCGGCCCGAAATCACGCTTTGTTTGTTTCATTAGAGAGGAAATATCTTCAGGCTCGCGGACATCCGTTTGAATAAAGACCGCTTGCCCTCCACCGGATTGTATATTAGTTAAAGTTTCTTTCGCTTCCTTTTCCTTGTGATCTGCGATCACCACTTTCGCTCCAGCGCCTGCAAAATCTATGGCAATCTGTCTGCCAATCCCCTGACCCGCTCCAGTAACAACAACTACTTTATTCTTGAACAAATGCATCATTCTCTCCTATTCTTCTTTTCGGCTTACTACCACTTTTCCGATCGTCTTTCCTGACTCTACTTTCGAGTGGGCATCTCTCATCGTTTTTGCATCAATGGGTTGAAGGATTTCAGTTAATGTTGTTTTTAATATTCCCTCATCGAACATTTTGGCCATCTCTGTCAATATTTCATGCTGCTTTTTCATATCCTCCGTTCCAAAGAGGGATCTTGTAAACATGAATTCCATAATGAACGTTACACTCTTTTGCTGCATGAGGCTGATGTTCAGTGGCGTCTTCGTTTCCACAATCGAGCAGATCTTTCCTTGAGGGGTGATCGCTTCCATCATTCTTTCCCAGTGCTGGTCGGTACTGTTCAGACAAAAAATATAATCCACTTCAGAAAGTCCTAATTTCTTCAGCTGCGGCAAAAAATCCTCATAATGGCTGATTGTGTATTCCGCTCCATGTTCCTTCGACCAATCTTCGGTCTCTGATCGTGAGGCTGTACCGATTACGGTTAATCCTGCCCAGCTGGCGAGCTGAAGCGCAATCGAGCCAACTCCTCCAGCTGCACCTATAATTAAAATCGTACGCCCTTTGTTTTCATCCTTACTCATCCCGATACCCAGCCGTTCAAATAGCCCTTCCCAGGCTGTCAGACTCGTAAGGGGCATGGCAGCCGCTTCTTCAAAGCTGAAAGTTTTTGGTTTAAGGGCCGCAATGCTTTCATCCACAAGGTGGAATTCACTATTTCCTCCCGGCCGTGCAATAGATCCGGCGTAGTACACCTTATCACCGGCTTTAAACATGCTTACGTCCGAACCCGTCTTCTCCACTATGCCTGAAACGTCCCAACCGAGAATTTTCGGTTGCTTTTCTTCTGCATCTTTCGGACTGCGCACTTTAGTATCAACTGGATTGACTGAAACAGCTTTAACTTTTACGAGAAGATCTTTTTCACCTGGAGAAGGTTTATCAATTTCAACATCCAAAAGACTCTCAGGATCTTCAATCGGCAAATACTTATACAAACCTACCGCCTTCATTTTTTCACTCAAAACTATCATCCTTTCTATCTGTTTATGTTTCCCTCAACCATACAGAAAAAAACGGCGAGACACCATTAAAGAGGACTGAAAAGCCTGCCGTTCGAGAAGTCTCGACTATTCTTTGTGTGGGTAAGTGTATTTGTCCAAATTTTGCTGCCCGTCCAAACCAACCAAGAACGAAACGCATAAACTATGACAAGTACAAGTTCCAATTTTTAAAAAGGTGGTTGAAGAATGAAATTCCCCTCAAAACATTCACAATCCTGTAAACGATTTAAACACCTTAAATCGGGAAACAAAGTGATTGTTCGTTTACATGATACATCGGTTGAAATTACTTTTAGACATTATGACTCTTCTAACGGTCTTGTTACGGGAGAGATTGCTGATGGGAGCATGGTAAAATTTAAATGCTGTGACGTAAACTCCGTAACCTCTATCAATAAGACTCCGACTCAGAATTGGTTCATCGAAGGGCGATCCTGAATCTATTGTGGTCATTCCTGATCCAGCCCTGGATTGGTTATTGATACAAAAATAAAAAAGCCACTTAAAAAGTAACGGTTTCCGTTTTGAGGTGGTTTTTATCCCAATTAATCGTAAAATGACAGAGAATATCACAAAAGGACAGCTAAAATTTGCTGTCCTTTTGACATTCAATTTAGTAACTCCTCAAACTGTTCGCGGTTAACCCATGGAACTTCTTCTCAGCAATGAACTTTTTTTCCATCCTCTCAATTGAAGCCAACAAAAAAACCTCCTTAATGTTCTCTTTTCGGATTAAACCGTACAGAGTTCACTAAGCAGGTTATACAAGCTCACAGGTGGAGCCCTGTGCACTTTTAGCTCTAAATATGTATGGTGACCCGAGAGGGGTTCGAACCCCCGACCTCTACCCTGTCAAGGTAGCGCTCTCCCAGCTGAGCTATCGGATCAATGTGATTATGTATCGGACAAATAGAAGTATACCTCATTTTTCACTTAGTTGGCAACTGCTTTTTTTAAAATTAATAAAAAAAGAAAAACAGACCCTAAAAAGGGCCTAATTTTATAACCATCACTTTTCTTCCCATTCAAACGCTACAGTTGATTTCAAGCTGCTGTCATCGCAAGTAGAAGTGAGGAAAACCATTACATTTGTTCTTGCTGCGATGACCCATAATCCATCCAGGTCGACGGTAATACTTTTGTATGGAGGAATGATTCTCGATGCTGCTACAACTCCGTTGACCGGGGAGTTAGGAAGCGAACCAAACTGAATCTGCCCTTTTGGCCGGGCAGGTGGAGTTTTCGACAAGTCTGCAGGAGTAACATTCCCTGACATTCTTCCATTGAAAGGCAGCGTGGGCTTAAAATAGATTTGGGCGTTTACCGGGCTGCAGGTCATATTAGAGATGGTGATTCGCTGTAACGCCAGATCTACACCTGAACCTTCAGGGTTCACGAGGGCAGCCCACACGTTCTCTCCTGGGGGACACGGGCAGACGGAAAGCGTCTCTGAAATCCCTAGAAAATTATTGGCTTTTGTCTCCTCTGCCGGACTTACTGCGGTTGGCTGTTCTTCTTTAGGGTATTTCATTTTGGGGCTGATCGGGATATTTACATTCATATTAGGACTTACCGGATAATTCATATTGGGGCTGACGGGATAATTCATGTTTGGGTTCACGTTGGGGTTTGGATAGTCGATATTGGGATTCATGTTCGGATTCCCATAGCTGCCTTGCCCATAGCCGTAACCCGCCCCTTGACCATACGGGTACATTCTATTTTGCATATGCATTTTCCCTTCTATAAAGTTTACACATTACTACCATATGTAGATAAGCTATACTTGGTCCTTCCTTAAAGCAAAAATGGGTGATGGGAAAAAGCTGCCCCGTTGCTGGGACAGCTCCTTTTTATCCTATCTTTTCTTCTTGATCGTGCTGTTCTATTTCCTGCTTAGACAGACGCTCCTCCTGATCCCTGAGGCGGTGAGCCAGCCTGCTCGAAGCGTTCGCGGCTATGCTGGCAATAAGGTCGTCAAGAAAGGTATGGATGCCTTCTGAGGTTTTGGTATCCAGCTTGCGAATGATGCCTAATTTATACTTGTCGAGGTGCCCGAACGTCGTGACGGCGATGCTCCCATAGCCAAAGACCGCACCAAGGGCAATGGTTTCATCCACGCCAAATAGACCTTCATCCATCTCTACAATAGATTGCAGGGGCTCAGACAGCATCTTCTTCTCTGCCAGTTTATCTAACTCAATTCCAACAAGAAGTGCGTGCTGGATCTCTCGCTTCGTCAAGACAGCGTCCACACTTTCAATACATTCTGTCATCGTTAGTTGAGGAGAAAACGGAGACTGCATTTCAAACACAATTTCAGCGATTTCCGGAATAGTTACTCCCCGCTCTGCGAGCAAGGAACGCGCTGCAGACTCCACATCCCGGCTGTGCACTCGTTTTGCCATTAGGCTCACCCCTGTATTTTCCTTGAATTTTTCTCGAATAATTCTTAAATCTTGATAACATTATACCACTGTATGGTAGAATAAAACGGATACAATGAAAGCGCTGTTTTTATGATAGGAGAATCTTTATGTCCACTTTTCAAGGCACCGTATATGAAGAAACCATACATAGCAAAGAACTGAAAGAGGATCTCACTTTATTGGTCTACTTGCCTCCGGCGTTCACGACCCTAAAAAAGTATCCTGTATTAATCGCACAGGACGGGCCTGATTATTTTCAGCTGGGACGTCTTGCATCGTTAGCGGATGAAATGATCCAGAAAACTGAAATAGAAGAAATGGTCATCATAGGTATATCCCACAAGCGCGGAGAAGACAGATATCATAAATATCATCCAAGAGGAGAAAAGCATCACGCTTATATTCGTTTTATGTCTCTGGAACTGCCTTCCTATGTTCACGAAAAGTTTAATACGTTCCTATTAGGTTCGGGTATGTGCCTGCTGGGAGATTCGCTGGGAGGTTATGTATCCCTCACATGCGGCATCTCATTTCCACGCACGTTCAGCAAGATCATTGTTCAGTCTCCGTTCGTAAGTAAACAGTTCCTGGAGGATATCCGTTCCTTTACTGCGTACGAATTGCTCACGGTCTATCATTCTGTTGGCAATGCAGAAAACAGCTTTACATCGGTTGATGGCACCACAAAAGATTTTTTAACTCCAAACCGAGAGTTGTCAGACTGGCTGCTGAACAAAGGATTTGATTATCGTTATGAAGAATTTGAAGGAAATCATCTATGGTCTGACTGGCAAGCAAACCTTAGAGCTGCTTTAGAATTTATATACGGCAAATAATTCGATTTGTTAAGTTGTTAGAATTTTTGATATACTAAGTAAAAAATAAGGGAGGAAATTTCAATGAAATACGGTATTGCTATTTTCCCATCCGAAGAACTCAAAGATAATATAAATTCATATCGAAAACGCTATGATCCTCACTATTCTATTATCGCACCGCATATTACACTTAAAGATCCGTTTGAAGCCAGCGATGCTGAAATTGATGAAATCATTGAATACATTGAAAGAGTCGCAAAGAATATTCCTCCGATTCCTATTCACATTACTCGTGCCAGCTCTTTTCATCCTGTCAATAATGTCATTTATTTGAAAGTCGATAATAACGATGAACTTAGCTCCCTGCATGAACAGCTTTATAAAGGACCACTTGAACATGAACATCCTTATAATTTTGTTCCCCATCTGACACTGGCTCAAAAGCTCTCTGATGTGGAGCATGCTGATGTACTGGAGCGGTTAAAGATGGTTGAAATGGAATACAAAGAAACTGTATCGGAATTTCATCTCTTAAAGATGGACGAAGAAGCTGAACGCTGGAAAGTATTCAGGACCTTCACACTCGGAAAGGACGTTTAAGTTTGGAAGTTAAAGTATTGTCAACGAATGATCCCTCCTATAAGGATGCTTTATTCGTTCGAAAACAGGTTTTTGTAAAAGAACAGAATGTTTCAGAACAGGAAGAGATTGACGCGCACGAAGATAGGTCGGCCCATTTTGTCCTTTACGATCATGGTAAACCAATTGGCGCAGGGCGTTTGCGGCCCATTGAAAGCGGCGGAAAAATTGAAAGAGTCTGTATTCTGGCCAGCCATCGCAAACAAGGGCTGGGTGAACTGCTGATGAACAAGATGGAAGAAGAAGCAAAACAGTCCAAGTATCCGTCCGTTACATTATATGCTCAGCTCCAGGCAGAGGATTTCTATAAAAAATTAGGGTATACCACAACTACAACGGAACCATTTCTGGATGCTGGCATTTGGCATGTAGCCATGCAAAAAGCATTGAACTGATCTTGAATCAGTTTGATGCTTTTTTGTGTCTCCCGGATTAATTTAGCCAAACAGGTGTACACTAACTTTAATTACGCACCTGTGGGGGCTGTCATGAATCTAGGTACAATTACAATTGAAATGGTCATTGGATTCTTTGCTCTTTTCTTTCTGACAAAGATCTTAGGAAAGACACAATTATCCCAGCTTACTCCGTTTGACTTTATTTCTGCCCTTATTCTTGGAGAACTTGTCGGTAATGCGATGTATGACCCCGATGTCCACATTTGGATGATTCTTTTTGCAATCAGCGTGTGGGGAGTCCTCATGTATTCCTTAGAAATGCTTACACAAAAATCGATGAAGTTTCGTACCATACTCGAAGGTTCCCCCTCTATCGTGGTCCGAAAGGGCATCATCGACCGAAAACAGCTCAAAAAGAACAAACTTGATATTAATCAGCTGCAAAGTCTGATCCGCCAGAAAGGCTACTTCAGCTTAAGAGATATTGAATATGCCGTCCTGGAAACGAACGGCTCCATCTCCGTTCTTCCTAAATCCGATATAGTGCCGGCTACTCGCAATGACTTGCATTTGCCTGATAAAGAAGTGACTCTTCCTGTCACTTTGATTTTGGATGGCCGAATTTTAAATGAAAATTTAAAAACGGCAGGACTGAATGATGACTGGCTAAGGTCACAGCTGCTAAAAAGGAAAATCAATTCTGCAGAAGAGGTTCTATACGCAGAATGGAAAAAGGGAGAAGAACTGTTAGTAATGAAAGAAAACTAACCTTTATGAAAGAATCAAAAAAGAACACGATTGTGTTCTTTTTTGATGGCCGGCTTAAATCCAGGAAAATCTGCAGCAGCAATGTTTGCGCTTTTTATGTTTCTTTTTCTTACAGGAAACATGGCTGGAAGATGATTCTTTCATATGGAAACTAGATTCATGCTGAACATGTTCATATGAAAAAGATGAAGACGAAGACTCTTTTTCACAGAAACAGGAAGATTCTTTTTTCATCGAAGACTCTTCGTTCTTGCAGCTGTAAGATACCTTTTTTACATAAGATTCTTCTTTCTTGCAGCTGGAAGATTCATGTTTTACATAAACCACTTCTTTCTTGCAGCTGGAAGATTCTTTTTTCATTGGAGAATAAACATGACAAGGCGTCCATGGATCTTTATATTCATGATGCTTTTTCTGCTCCTTGATTACGACGATCTCATCCGCCTCTAAAATCAGTTTATCAACCTTGATAACCTTTTTCTTTTTATTTTTACTGTAGGACATATTTTAACCTCCTCTATAATTCACATAGTATGCAAAATTACAGAGAAGGGACAGGGCGTAATCATCAAAAATTAATAGCGATATGATTGGCTGCTTTAACTTTATACTGCTGTTTGTTAAAGAACACGAAAGCCTCGACTGTAAGATTGCCGATGACTTCTTTTTTAAAGGGTATCTGGTAATCCTGAATCACCGCTTTCTCTCCAGGTTCAATGGACATTTCTCGCAGCGGGCAGATCCAGACTTCCCCCCGCTCTTTTGCTTCCTGCGACCAGTCATTATCCACAAACATCCATTGAAAATTAGAAAGATTGTCATTGCTTACTTCATGATTTTCACTGGAATAGATTTTTCCCTTTATTACATTCGCTTCAACGGGGTTAAAACGAAGGCAAACCGATGGATTCAACAATGAGATCAAGCCTGTATTTTCAATAATAAACGATCCCTTAATCAAACCGGATTGGTTGTCATTCATGATAACAGAGTAGTCAAACAAGCAAAGGCACTCATAATCCCTTTTAACAAAGATGCTCTCCTCTTCCTCATCCTCGGCTTTTTTCATAAAAGGATCCGGTCTTCCCAGCAATGAAAGCTTTTTTTCGAGTGCTTTTATTTTTTGCTGGCTGAGATCCAGTTTAATCTCCTTCTCATTCATCTCCTTTTGGACCGAACTCAGCAGTTCTTCATAATCGGCTACCCTTTGGTCGTAATCAACGCGCCTCGCTTGTTCGAGTTCCATCTTTAATGCGGCTGCCTCTTCTTTGAGCCGTGTCCGTTCAGCTTCAAGTGCCTGTAATTCTGTTTCCCGAGAAGAATCTGCTGCATCCTTCTCAAGTTTTTCAATCTTCTCTTCAGCAAAAACTAACTTTTTTTCTAATTCCAATGACTTTTCTTGATAAAATTGGGCCCGAGCAATAAGACGGTCATAGCTTAACCGTTCTTTTTGAGAATGCATATAAATCCCCCTCCTAAATAGGCTCCCACTTTATCTTATGTATTCTCGGTGTTTACGTTCACCTTTTCATAAAAAAAGAGCGAGTCAGCGCTCGCTCTTTTCCTTCACGATTCGTTTATGGCCGATTAACCTTTAAATCTCCGAAAGTGATACAGTCCTCAACTTCAAGACTTCCCTCATCTGCTGATACGATCCCTGATTCGAATTTAATTACACCTTTGTTGTTAATGAGCTGAAGCTGGAACTGTGTTCCGAAATTGTTGTTGACCGCTGCAAAGTTGAAATCAAGTTCATCGCCTCCATTCGTAGTACCAACACCAGAAACCGTAAGTTTCACGCCATTCCCATGGCAAGCTTCACAATTCAGCGTATCCTGATCAAAACTTTCAGCAGTGAACGTAAAGTCATTTTCATCGCCGTCTGCATCGGTGAAGCTGAAACGAAGTGAACTGTCCGTCAGGCTGCAATTCGGGCAAATATCTGCAAGCACTGTCAGCCTTCCTTCAACTGTCGCATTCCTACCGGTATTACCGCTCGCTTCACCTGTCACACTGCAGTCACAGTTAGGACGCGGGAAAATATCCGGGCATTGTGCAGGGAATTCAACGTCTGGACATTGTTGTTCCATTTCCACATCTGCAGTCAGATCGTTATTACGAGGTGAACAGAACTTAGCGAGGACTTCCAGCTTCACTTCAGCCTCGATCTGAATATCAACGCAGAATGTCACAGTGATATTAAAGGAAGTAGGAGCAGGCGAATTTAGAAGTACTGTACCTGATGGGATCCTGCACAGAATTTTAGTTATTTTGCAGAATAGATCGGTTCCATCAGGGAAACAGAGGACAAATGGCTCCAGTACGGATGCATCTGTTGACAGGTGTGTGACCACTTTGCCGCGACGATCTACAACAGCTATTTTAATTTCAGATGTAAACAATAGCTCCACGAGTTGGGCATCTACAAAGTTGCCATTTACTGCGACCGTTACATCTCTCTTTTCTCCCACTTGTTCACAAAGGAAATCTTCACATTCTGCAAAGTGTCTGGATGATGTCGATTCCATGTCGCTCAGCGGGAAAGCCGGTGGAGTAACCGGTGTTTGACATGTGATGCGAAGCGGCCGGCGAGCCGGATCCTGCAGAGCCTCTTCTATCCTCCTTAGTTGCTCTGGATTAAAGGTGACTTGTTTGGTTACAGAAAACGTATCAGTTACCCAGTCATACACTTTCTGAACCCTTATGCATTCTTCCTGAAGGCTGTTAGTTGCTTTAGGAATTGATTTCTTATGATTCAAACCCATTGTTGTTTCCCATCCTTTCTCCATCATGATCTGAAGATTCCATACATACTATGGATATACAGTAGGTTATGACACAAGTATGAATGCCTAATTTTCCGGCACTCAAGGGGGTAGACAACATGATTCTTAAATTTGACGGCAAACAGATCGGACAGATGGACATCAATTTTTTCCATCATATCGTTCCCTTATTAAAATACTGGGGATTGAACTGGAATGAAAACTATCATGAAATCGATCCGGCGATGTACGGGATGCAATTTGAGATTAACGGATTTGATCAAAATCAACTTGGAACGGTAAAACAACTCCTCCATCACACAGATGTTACAATAGATGAGAGAATATATGGTGACAAAACAGCAACCATTACGGTTGATTGCACTTCAGATCAGCCTGTACCGATTATCATACAGACAAAAAATTCCAATCCTCTCTACATCACCCCTTCTGAAAAGGGAGAACAAGCGGTTCAAAATCTTATCCACAAAAGCATCATATGCAAAAGAAAAGCAGATCACTATTCTTTTTCTTTTCGATGGAGAGAAAAAGAAAGCATTCCCGAATGGGTGGTCTATCTTATCCTGCAGATCGGGATTTCCCACCAGTTTTCATCCCTCGCTTCCATCTCAACCGGAGAATATCAGACAGTTGTGAGCCACATCTTAAAATCAATCAATCCAATGTTTGCCGAGCTTCAATTCTTAAAGCATAAGGAAATAGAGGAATCATCGACAGCCGGTACTAAATGGCGGGTGCCTGACACCTTCAACGCTCCTAAAAAGCTAATACCTGTCCGAAGCAAGCCGGCAGCAGTGGCACGAAATTCCCATAACGCCCCGGCCATCAGCCCATTCAAAAGTGCTCAAACTCCAGCGTCAACTATTAATCCATTTAAAGAGAAACAAGCCAAATCTTCAAAGATAAATCCGTTTCAGCCAAATACCTATACCACTAAGCACAGCAAAGAATAGTATAGAATCAAATTACTGAAAGGGTGTGTGTGGAATGGACAAATATCAATATCGTAAAATGTATCGCGAACGCCAGCAGGAAAAATCAAAAAAAGGAACAAGCAATCTGTTTGAACCAGTTAAAAAGAAAAAAGACTGCAAAACATGTGGAAAGGTAACGTGGAAGCCTAATAAATAGCACTAAAAAAGAAGGATTTCTCCTTCTTTTTTTTATTTTTCTAGTAGAAAAACCTAATTTTTGTACAAGTAGGTACTTATCTATGCAAATTTTAAAAACATCAATATATTATATTACCCCCTGATTTATCAGGAGAATGAAAGACAATTAAGGAGGAAAATTTAATGAGTTCTTTATTTAAAAAACAAGGGTGCGGCTGCAACGAAGAAAGTTCTAGTTCTAGCTTCAGCTTTGTACGCAAGAAAAGAAAAAAACATGAAAGCTCTAGTTCTAGTTCTAGCTTCAGCTGCAAGAAAAGAAAAAAACATGAAAGCTCTAGCTCTAGTTCCAGCTCAAGCTCTAGTTCTAGCTCAAGCTCTAGTTCCAGCTCAAGCTCAAGCTTCGTTGTACACAAACGCAAAAGAAAAGAAGAAAGCTCCTCTTCCCATAACCAGTGTAAAGGTTGTGCGTGTGATCAGATCAAAAAGCTAACACCTGGTTCATTAGTACAACTCGTGCTAAAAGGCGGAGAAGACTTCTTTAATGACGAGTTAACATTCGCATGTTTCGATCATAAAACTTGCTGTGCGACTTTCATCTTAGACGGATATCCTATCATCATTGATTGCCGTCAAATTACTGCGATCCAACTATTCACGTAATAGGTTATTTCGTAAAAAATCAGGCCTAAAAAGCCTGATTTTTTTTAATAAGTTGAGACTATCTTAAAGAGTGCGCTTATTGTTGGACAATATAAAAAATGAATAATTCAAATACAGGCTGTCAGCCATCCTGATTTTCATCAGAAATAGGTTTTTTAGTAATATAAGGCCGGAAGTCATCGGTTTTAGCTATCTCTCTACAGAATTTCAAAATCGTGTCATTTTTAATTCTCCATGTATGGCTATCTGGTTCATAGCTTCTTAAATAAACATAATTATCTTTAGTTGCTGAGTACAGAGGAATTCCATTCTGTATACATGATTTACAAAAAGCTGCATCCTCAGCAATATTAGTGGAACTGAATTTTACAGTATTAAAAACTTCTTTCTTAAAAACCAGCGTCCCTCCCATTAATAAATGATTATTGTATGTCTCCTCGTTTTTCGCAATGGCCCCCCCAAACTTATTCGGATTAAATTCGGTAAGCAGGCTTTGATCTTTAAAATACATAAAAATAGAGGTTTTTCCCACGACTGATGCTTGAGAATTTCTTAAAGATTGAAGTGAATCCAACAAGTAATAAGGCGAATAGTAATCATCATCATCAAATTTAGCGATATGGCTGAACTTTGCTTTTTCTACACCAAAGTTTAAACATTCTCCCAGCGTAGTATTTGATGGTAATTGGTAGATAGAAATGTTAGTAGCAGTATCAACGGCTCTTTTTTTCCATTTCTCGGCATCCATACTATCTTTATTTAAAATGATGATTAATTCTTTTTCAACATCTTGCTGACGATCAAAATTAAGGAAAACCTCTTCCATACAACTATCCCTAATTGTGCAAGTGATGACGGAAACCATACAAGCCTCCTCTATTCCTATGAGTCAATGCTTCGATACAAACCGTTTGAAATCATCTGTCTTTGTAATAAATTGGCTTATACTTAAAATAACATCCACCGGCACCTTCCATGTATGCTGTTCTTGATCATCTTCCCTTACGTATGTGAAATTTTCTTTTGCTGCTGAGTAGACCCCAAACCCCGCCTTCACACAGTCTCGGCAAAAAATCCGGTCTACTTCTTTAATCTGATCCGGAAACCTTACTTGGTCCAAAACTGCTTTATAAAATACTAACGTTCCTCCCTGCAAATATTGCTTTGCAAAGCTGGTTTGATCATTGACATATTGATTTTCATTGCCTGGATTGAATACAGCCAATACTTGTTTATTTTTCAAGTAAATATATACCGACGTCTTTCCTATCACGTCCGCTTTCGTAAATTTCAATTTAGAAAGAGAATCTTGCAGATAGGCTGGTGCATAATAATCATCATCCTCAAAGTTTGCAATAATATCATATTTTGCGTGTCCCACAGCAAAATTGATGCATTTACCTAAAGAGGTATGCTGCGGGACTTGATAAACAGACACATTCTCATAATTCTTTGCTTTTTCACTCCATTTTTGTAAACACATACTATCTTGATTCAGTACAATGATTAATTCTTTTTGATCGTAATTTTGATTCTTGTAATTTTCAAAAATATTTTCCATGCAGGAGTCCCTAATTGTACAGGTAATGACAGATATCATATAATCCCCTTTCTATTCAGATTTTTTTATACCCTGTTGGATGATGTAAAAACCACTGCCATGCGGATTCAATCATATCTTTCAGGTCAAACTGAGCCTTCCAGTTAAACTCTTTTTTCAATAATGCTGCACTGGCGATGAGTGCGGGAGGATCTCCCTCACGCCTTTTTGCATATTCCACAGCTGCTTTCCTGCCGGTGATCGTTTCGCACATTTTTATGATTTCATTCACGCTTATTCCTTTTTCATTTCCTACGTTATAAATTCTGTTGGCTACCCTGTTATCCAGCAGTGCTTCAAGTGCAAGAAGGTGGGCATTGCCTAAGTCTGTAACATGGATATAATCTCTAATGCAGGTTCCGTCTTTTGTTTCATAATCATTGCCGAACACAAAAATTTTTTTCGTCTCGCCTAGTAAATGTTTTAATATATTTGGAATCAAATGGGTTTCAGGTGTATGGTCCTCTCCCAATTCTCCCGAGCCAATGGCACCTGCCACATTAAAATACCGCAGAGCAATATATTTTAGTGAATAGGATGATGAAAAGTCTTTTAAAAGCTGCTCACCGATTAATTTGGTCCAACCATAGGGATTAATGGGCACTGCAGGTGTATTTTCATTTATGATCTTGCACGGTGGTTTCCCATAAACTGCACATGAAGAGGAGAAAACGATGTTCTTAACATGATATTGCAACATCATTTTCAACAGGGATATCATTCCATTGACGTTGTTGCTATAATATTTTGCAGGTTTTTCAACCGACTCTCCTACGTAAGCATTTGCTGCAAAATGCATAACTGCACGAACAGAATACTTTGAAAAGATCTTTTCTAAGTCTTTAGGATTTCTTACATCCCCTTTTACAAATATTGCTTTAGAATCTATCGCTTCCTGATTGCCTGTTGACAAATTATCAATTACGATAACCTGATAATTTTTCATGATTAAGGCTTTGACTACGTGACTCCCAATGTATCCGGCCCCGCCTGTCACAAGAATCATGGCAACTCCCCTATTCTCCTCTATGGCATTAGCTAATAGAGAGGGTTTCAATAAATAGATTATTTCAGACGTCCACTTTATACAGAATCCTTTTCCGCTTTAATTTCTTTTTCGAACAAGTGCAGCGCCCTGGCTACAATTTGATCCATATTATAATACTTGTATTCTGCCAATCTTCCGGCAAATATCACTTTGTCTTTTATGGTTTGCGCTTCAGTTTCATATAACATGTATTGCTCTCTGTATTCTTTTTTGGGAACCGGATAATACGGTTCATTAAAGCCTTTTTTATAAACTTCCGGATATTCTCTTGCAATCGTCGTTCCCGTGATGTTCTGTTGGTGCGTTAATTTTTTAAATTCCGTAATACGCGTGAATTCAAATTCATTTGGGTAATTGATCTGGCCAACTTCTTGATATTCCTCTTTATTGTGGAATTCAAATTCGAACCGTAAGCTTCTGTATGGCAATCGGCCAAATTTATAGTCAAAATACATATCGATGGGACCTGTAAAAATCAGTTTGTTATAATGAACATCTGCAATGATTTCTTTGTAGTCCGTATTTAACAATAATTTTATGTTTGGGCTGTTAAGCATTCTCCTAAACATTTCAGTATATCCATGCTTTGGAATGGCTTGATATTTATCTTGAAAGTACCGATTGTCTCTGGAGATGAAAATGGGTACCCGCCCTGTTACGGACGCATCCAGCTCTTCGGGCCTTAATCCCCATTGTTTTACCGTATAACCATGAAATACCTTTTCGTAAATATAAGCTGCGAAAGTTTGCAGCTGTTTACTTTTGTTATTTTGAAGCTGTTGAATAGTAATCTTTTCCCCAAACTTATATTGTTTCAAAAGAGCAACTTCTATTGCTTCCGCATTCTTTGAAGGAAATAGTTTATACAGGGAGTTGAGGTTAAATGGGATTGGGGCCATTTCTCCGTCAATCATTCCAAGCACTCTGTGATAATAAGGAATCCATTCCGTAAAGTCTGAAAGATAATCCCACACTTTCTTGGAATTAGTGTGAAAAATATGCGGACCAAATTTATGAACGAGGACACCATTTTCATCAAAATAATCATAGGCATTGCCTGCAATATGATTCCTTTGTTCGACAATTAAAACCCTTTTGCCCAATAGACTGGAAATTCGTTCAGCAATTACACTGCCTGAGAAACCCGCTCCAACGACTAAATAATCGAAGTTCATCTTTCCCTCCCCGAAATGGGATTATATGCATTATGTATGCACTTAAGGAGATTCCTATGTATTTTCCAAGAAAATAAAAAAATCCTGTGTTTTAAACAGGATCAGGATTTTGTTTTGGAATAAGCTGTGCCAGCTGTTTCCAGCCGCAATATGTTCTAAAAACAGGGCTATACAAGTCACCCCATTTTTTTAAAGTATCGTAGATATGCCATTCAAAAACTTCATTATAAAGATCTATTTTTCTGGTAGCATTGTTTGCATGCTGCCTGTAATTGTAAAGCATCTCATCAACCCAGTGAATTTCAAAATGTTCAATAAGCAGTGCATCCATCCGTTTATCTTCAAGATGGCGCCCTTCCCATGGATCATCGGTCGGCCATCCACCCACTTGTTTTAGAGCAGACGTTCTGTAAAATCGGGGAAATGGTACATCGTTAGATAATAAAAATTTATACTTATCACAATAGGATCGACCACCGATCCGCGGGACTTCCAATAGCTTATTCCCTTCTCTGTCTTCGTATACATCTGTTTTATTGCCCCAAATTAGCGCGACATGATCTGACACCCTTTCTGCTTCATTTCTCAATTTTTCAATAGTATCTGAGAAAAACCAATCATCCGAATCCAGTTTCATAATAAAAGGAGTATCTATAACAGCAAGACCCTCGTTTTGAGCTTTGGATTGCCCTACATTCTCCTTCAAACGAATGAGTGTCACCCTGGGATCTTTTAAGTATTCTTCGACAGAAGCAAGACTTTGATCGGTCGAGGCATCGTCCACCAAGACAACCTTCCATTTCTTATACGTTTGGCAAAACACACTCTCCAATGCATCCTTTAAAAATTTCCCAGGATTATAGGAAGGAATCAAAACGGTAACATCATAATTTTCCATAGCCCTCTCCATTTTTTTGATTTTCATAATGATGACAACCGGTTATTGGGGTGTACTTTATTAAAAGATACCGGGTCTGAATCTTTATACAAAGACAATAGAACCGGGTGGTTAAATAAATATTCGCTTTTTACAAATAAAAACATATTTTGAGCATACCACCATCCAACTGTATCACTGTTCCACACCTTATCCCGTATACAGTCTATGACGAGATAATCATGTTTTTTAAATTTTTCAATCCAATAGTCCGGCCACTGTTCGTTAACATGGTGATCACCGCCCTGATCGGGTATAGCTGCTGAAAACAAGATAACTGATCCATGGTTTACCAGGGATTGCACAAAGGTTTCAGCGCAATGTTCAGGGAGATGTTCCGCCACCTCGAGTGACATGACCAAATCAAATGTTCTTCCTACATCAAGAAGTTTCTCCAAATTGTAAGGCAAGAACTTTCTTCTCGGAATATCCAGCTGTCTCCGATCCATATAGTCACCATCAACGCCAAGAATATCTCTAATTCTATATTTTTTCTTAAAAACCGTTAACCAAGTCCCGGTTCCACATCCAACATCCATTACTGATTTTGGCTGGATTAGTTCCATTACAATGGGGATAACCCCCTTTGCGGATGATAATGAATCTTCCCTTTTGCTTTTAAAGAACTCTTTCGAATACATATATTTGCCCTCACCTCAAATAAAAACCCTTGTTTACTCTCAAATTATTCAAATAGCTGCAATTTGGTTGGGCCATAAAATAGATTTTTAAAGACCTGAGGACATCACCTATTTATGTCACGTTTTTCAGTATAAATGCATAATTTAACATATATTTTGTTGATAGATACATTGATAATTTAACCAGTCTGGTGGTGTTTTTTTATTGAAAGGATTAATATTAGTAGCCGGAAAGGGTACAAGACTTCGGCCTTTTTCACTAGCAAGGGCAAAAACTTTAATACCAGTAGCCAACAAGCCATTACTCGAATACTGTATTGAAAGCCTGGAAAAAATTGGTATAAACGAAATCGGCATAGTATTAAACCCATTACAAAAAGATATTTGTGACTATTTAGATAATCGGCCAGCCGACAATACTTCAATTACACTTATATATCAGCCGATAGCAAAAGGTATAGGAGATGCTGTAAGGCAAGCGTCGGATTTTTTGAAGACCGAACCATTTATTCTTTTATTAGGAGATAACCTAATCAATGAATCGCTGTTAACACTCAAAGATGCTGTCCTGTCCAGCTCAATAAACGGTGCAGTTATGATTACTGAGGTATCTAACCCTAGTGAGTATGGAATCGCCCATGTAGTGAACAACCAGATCATCAAAGTAGAAGAAAAACCAAAAAATCCAGCATCCAATCTTGCAATTATTGGAGCTTATGCGTTTGACTCCAATGTGCTGACTGCGATTAACCATATACAACCTTCCTCAAGGGGAGAATACGAAATTACCGACGCTATTCAATGGTTAATTAATCATCAATATAATATCTCTTACCAAATAACAAATAAAGAATATTCAGATGTAGGCACAATAGAACGATGGTTAGAAGCCAACAGCTGGGTTTTAGATTCCATGAATCGATCAGAGGTGATTACAGACCCTACAACCATTATCAAAAACTGCAAGTTGATCCCGCCCGTTTATATTGATAAAAACTGTGTGTTAACCAATTCGATCATAGGGCCATATGTATCTGTTTCAGAAGGTGCCGTTATCGATCACTGCAGGATTCAAGATAGTATCATTCTTGAAAATGTCCATGTAAGTGATGTCTCTTCTCTAATTACCCACAGTATTTTCGGTAAAGGAACAAAAATCGAGAAACTCCATCTTGAGAGTGCTTCCATAGAATGCATTTTTTTTGACGATACTAAAATAATTTCTAAGTAAGGTGTGTAAAATATGATTTTTTGTACATCAGTTTGTTTAAATCATTTGGCAAAGGCAAAGGTATTGGCAAATTCACTTAAAAATCATATGCCGGAAAGTAAATTGGTTATTTGTTTACTCGAAAAAAGCTTGCCTGCCCATTTAATGGACGACCAGGATTTTTATGAAGTGGTATTGGCAAAAGACATAGGCTTTATAAACTTTGAAACCACTATTTTTAAATATAATCAATATGAAGCGGCATGTGCCTGTAAAGGACAACTTATGAAATATGTCTATCATAAATATAAAGATGAGGAATTTTTTAGTTATATTGATTCAGACATTCAGGTGTTTTCCCGTTTTGATGAAGTATTTGCTGCCTTTGAAACTCATTCCATTGTATTAACTCCCCATTATAATGAACCGCCAAAAAATACACACACCATTTGGGGTGAAAATGCAGAAATTTTGATTCTTAGAGTCGGAATCATTAACGGTGGGTACATTGGGGTTAAGCGTTCAACGGAAGCAGAAGCCATGTTGGATTGGTGGACAGCAAGACTTGAACACTATGCTTTTAATGATGCGGAACAGGGACTGTTTACCGATCAGAGATGGCTAACAGCAGCCTTAATATTGTTTGATAAGATTTATGTTCTGAAACATGACGGTTATAATGTGGCGTTTTGGAATATAAACCAGCGAAACATCACCATGAATGATAACTTATACTTTGCAAACAGCGACCCTTTCCGATTTTTTCATTTTTCAACCTTACATTTTCTCCGGGAAAACCTTCCAGATAATCCGGCTATATATAAAATTGTTTATCAATACATTGCTTTATTGGAGGAATATGAAACCCTTTATCCTACTCATTTTGAATGGAGTTATCATTTTTTCAATCATGGTGAGCGGATAGATGAAAGATCACGGTTAGTATTTAAAAATAATTCTAAATTAGAGGCATATACTACAAATCCCTATTCACTAACCAATAAAGCCATTAAGCGGTTAAAAATACGAAAAAAGTAGGTGAGAAACCATTGATATTTTGTACTATTGTTTGCATGAATCACCTGGCTATGGCCAAGGCATTAGCACAATCTATTAAAAAGCATATTCCGGATTCTAAAATGGTTGTCTGTTTAGTCGAAAAACATCATCCTGATTCTGTAGAAGGATTAGACCTTTTTGATGAAGTCGTTTTGGCGAAAGACATGGGATTTCTTCATTTTGAACAAACGATATTTAAGTACAGCCGATATGAAACAGCCGGTTTTTGCAAAGGTCAGCTATTTCAATTCCTTTTTCAAAAATATCCAAGTCAAGATCATATTGTTTACCTTGATGCAGATACCCAGGTATTTGGTCCTCTTCGGGAAGTTGATGAAGCCCTTCGCTCACATTCTATCGTTTTAACACCTCATCTTTTATATCCTCTTCATGATTTCACCTATTTATATGGAGAATTCGCGCTCTTGAACTCCGGAAACTTCAATACTGGTTTTTTAGCACTTAAACGATCCTCAGAATCTCAGGTTTTTTTGGATTGGTGGTGTGATCGGCTCAATCATTATTGTTATACCGACCCTCCAAGAGGGTTATTCAATGAACAAAAGTGGATGGATCTTGTTCCTATTTTTTTTGATAAAGTGAAGAATTTAAAACACCCGGGATACAATGTTGCATATTGGAATCTATTTGAAAGAAATATTACTAAAACAAGCGATAACTATAAGGCAAATGACCAACCTTTACGATTTTTTCATTTTTCCGGATTGCCTTATATCACTGACACCTTAAATTTAATAAACAATGAAACCACTGTTCAAGGGATGAAGTTACTCAATGAATATCAGAGATCATTAGAAGAGCATGGCCATCAGTACTTATCAAACATGCCCTGGAGTTATGATTACTTTGATAATGGCCGATTGATAAGCGATAAAATACGAAATTTTTATAAAAATAATTATTTAGTCCAATCTGAGATTATTAACCCCTTTAGTGCTAGCCGGCATGTTTTTAAAAAGTATAGAGGCTAAACACAAAATTTCAACACACGCACAGTGTTTAATTTTAACTTCAGCCGTTTCCTTTTATTGTTTAAATTCATATTTTAAAATAACAAGAATTTAACGGGGGTGTTTCATTGAATGTTTTAATCATAGGGGCAGGTTATGTAGGAACAACAACCGGTTTACTATTTGCTGAATTGGGACATTCGGTAACATTGATCGATGTTGATGGAAAGAAAATAAATGATATGCAGAACGGAAAACTGTTTTTTTACGAACCTGGTTTAGATACGCTATTAACTAAACATTTATGTACTGGCAAAATTTCGTTTGAAATTGATCATCAAAGAGCTATAAAAGATAATCACGTTATTTTCATCTGTGTCGGTACTCCGCAAAATCAAGATGGAAGTGCCAATTTAAACTTTTTACGAGAAGCATCTGAATTTATCGGATCCAATCTGATTGAATACAAAATAATCGTCATCAAAAGTACTGTGCCGGCTGGCACCTCTAAACAAGTTAAGCAGTGGATCGAAAAAACAAAAAAAGATCCCGTCCCATTTGACGTATTATCAAATCCGGAGTTTTTAAGAGAAGGCAGTGCTTTAAAGGATGCCCTTTATCCAGACCGCATTATTGTTGGAAGTGAAAATGAACAAGCAACCTCAACCCTTCAAGAACTCTATATGGGAATAGACTCACCATTTATTGTTACTACCCCCAGTGCTGCTGAATTAATAAAGTATACGGCTAACTCATTTTTGGCAACTAAAATTTCATTCATTAATGAAATCGCCAAACTATGTGACAAACTCGATATTAATGTCCAGGATGTGGCCAAAGGGGTTGGACTGGATTCCAGGATTGGCCCATTATTTTTAGAAGCTGGTATCGGTTATGGAGGATCATGTTTTCCAAAAGATGTGCTGGCTTTGATCGATACAGCAAAAAAAAATGGTACAGATCTTTCCATCCTGGAGAAAGTCCATGATATTAATGAGAACCAGCCGGACTACTTCATTAAAAAAGTAAAAAAAAGATTAAACGGCTTGTCAGCAAAAAAAATAGCTGTATTGGGACTTTCCTTTAAGTCACAAACCGACGATATACGACAGTCGCCATCCTTGAAGATCATACTGAGCTTAATAAATGAAGGAGCCATTATAGAAATACACGATCCTGTAGCCAAACTTCCTTACAATCTAGCTGATATCGTTTGTCAACAAGATTCTGTAGAAGAAACAATGATACAAGCAGATGCTGTATTAATCTGTACTGACTGGCCCCATTATAGAACAATAGATTGGGCAGTTATAAAAAATAAAATGAAATCCCCTGTAATATTTGACGGTAGAAATATGCTCAATGCAGGAGAGATGAGATCTATTGGCTATATTTATGAAGGAATAGGTTACAAATAATCACTCGAGAGGTGATAGGTGGATTGAAGAAAATCATTATTACCGGGGTGGCCGGTTTCCTCGGATATCAACTGGCAGAAACCCTTTTAGCCGAAGGCGGCCAAATTATAGGAATGGATAACCTTTCTACCGGCAGAATGCAGAATATTGAAAAGCTAAATGCTCATCCAAACTTCAGCTTTATAAAACTCGATGTTTGCTCAAATGACCTCTTTCAACTAAAGGAACTAACAAGCGTCAGGGAAATTTATCATCTTGCTTCTCCCGCTTCTCCTAAATACTATCAGCACTTTCCTTTTGAAACCATTGAAATCAATACGATCGGTACAAAAAACATGTTAGAACTTACGAAAATTAATAATGCCAAAATGGTATATTTAAGCACAAGTGAAGTTTACGGAGACCCGGAAATCCATCCCCAAACAGAGGATTACAGGGGCAATGTCAATACGTGGGGACCCAGGGCATGCTATGACGAAGGCAAACGTCTTGGGGAAGTATTTTGCTATTTATACCACAGCCTCTTCGGCGTGAAAGTCAAAATTGCCAGGATATTTAACACTTATTCTGCTGGTTTGCGAAATGACGATGGACGTGTGATTTCTAATTTTGTAAACCAGGCACTAAAGGGAGAGGAAATAACTGTATATGGAGATGGCTCACAGTCAAGGTCATTTTGCTTTGTGGAAGATACCATCCGTGCCATTATGTTAATGATGAAAAATGATGCCGCAAACGGAGAAATAATAAATATAGGAAATCCAAATGAAATTACCGTTTTAAATTTAGCTAAATTAATTAAAGAACTTACAAAATCCCCCAGTGAAATTGTATTTCTGCCACTGCCACAAGATGACCCGAAACAAAGACGGCCGAATATTGACAAAGCAAAAAAAATTCTTGATTGGGTACCCGAGGTAAGCCTCGAAGAAGGATTACTAAGAACTATAAATGTTTATAAATCCTGTTTTCAACCATAATAAGAAAGAAGACTGCCTTATTCAGATCGTTCTAAAACGAACTGAATAAGGCAATTTTTTTATACGGTTTGGAAAAGATGTCTAAGCAAAGTTGTTACTTAGGGATAAGTGAGCTCAATTCAACCCACCCGTTTTTATTTATTGAAAACTCGGGCTCAAACTTATTCCCCCATTTATTCAATGCATAATGAATATTCCATTTAATCATCTCGTTTAAGATAGCCTTCTTATTAACGGTTACGTTGTTGATATGTTTTCGATAATTATAAAGCATCTTATCAATCCATAAAATTTTATATTCATTAATCAAAAGGACATCCATGCGCCTGTCCTCAAGATAGCGTCCTTCAAATGGATCATCTGTTGGCCAGCCTCCTACTTTTTTTAAGGCGGATGTCCGGTAAAATCGGGGATAAGGAATGAAATTTTCCAACAAGAATTCATAAGGATCGTCAAAAGAGCGACCCTTTATATCCAGTATCTTATATAACACTTCACCATCATCGTTTTCTATTACGATTGTTTTTTTTCCACAGATCAATGCTACATCATCGGGCAATTTTTCTGCCTCATGAATCAGAATTTCAAGTGTGTTTGAAAAAAACCAGTCATCACTATCCAGCATTATGGTAAATGGCGTATCTATTAGCTCTAAACCAGCGTTTTGGGTTTTTGACTGGCCTAAATTTTTTTTGTTTTTTATTAGTAATATACGGGGATCGGAAAGAAAGTCTTGTATCGTCGATAAACTATCATCCATCGATGCATCGTCCACGATTACCATTTTCCAGCCTTGATACGTTTGGTTAATTACACTCTCTACTGCATTTCTTAAATACTTGCCAGGGTTATATGAGGGGATTAAAACCGTTACTTTTTCGTCCATTATTCACCATCCCTTCTTATTTAATCCGCTTTAACTTTTTAACTACTCTCCAACCGCCCCTAATGGTCTTAAATACCGGTTCATATTCATTTCCCCACCGGTGAAGAGCATCGCGAACGATCCACTCTACTGCCTCTTTGTAAACGTCTTTTTGATGGGTGGAATTCCCTGCATGAATTCTATAGTATAAAATGATTTTCGGTATATAGAAAAAACGGTATTCTTCTATTAACCGTAAAAACATACGAAGATCTTCTGCATGCCTGCCATTAAACGGATCATTAACTGCCCAACCACCCATCTTCTTTATCAAGGATGTACGGTAAAACTTTGGCCAAGGAATGTAGTTTGAAAGCAACAGGTCGTATTTATCCTGCTTGCTACCGTCCCATTCATTAGAAACATATCTGTACCTTTTTCTATTTCTCATTTCAGTCACTTCTATAACATCGCCAACAATCAATGCTACATCTTCAGGTAATTTTTCCGTTTTATCCACTAATAATTCCAGTGTGTTTTCTGGAAGCCAATCATCGGCATCCAATTGCATAAAGAATTCTGTATTTATTCTTTCAAGCCCCAAATTTTGTGACATGGATTGGCCTTCGTTTTTTTCATTCTTGATAAGTGTAATTCTTTGATCTTCGAGCAGATCTGCAGCATGGGACAAGCTATCATCTGTTGATGCGTCATCCACTAAAATAATTTTCCAATATGGATACGTTTGATTAAACACACTCTGTAAGGCATCTCTTAAATATAGTCCTGAATTAAATGAAGGTATTAAAATGGTGACTTCTTTATCCAACTACTTAAACACCTCTTAAAATTTATAATATCTGTAAATAAAAATATTCCTTGTTATTTTATATGCCTTTCATCAAATCCTGATTGTACTTACGTTTATATAAATTAAAAAAGAGCAATTCATCATTTGCTCTTTTTCATCCATTATTTTTTTACCTTTGCAGTAAGAAGCACCTGGAAATGGTCATCCTTAATCCCCAATATGGCTTCTGGGATCTCGTGAATGGCCAATCCATCAAGAAATGCCTTTGCTACAGCTACATTGCCAAATACATCGATCTCTATCTTTTCTTCATCAACGAGTTCATTCAACATCATCCTTAATGAAGTATCAGTAAATCTCCAATAATCACCATGAAAATCTGTTCGGCAGCTGGAGCTTATACCAGTAGTCGTTAACAGCAATGTCCCTCCTGGTTTTAACGCTTTTATTGTATGTTTTAATGCCATTTTAATGTCATATATGACATGAATGACCTGGGTTAGTATAATACAGTCAAAAACCTCATGAGGTATTTTTTCTCCCGTTGCCAAGTCACCTACTATGGTTGCTTCAGGTGAAGGTATGAGGTTTAGTACATCGCTTTTTGACACGTTCGTTCCATAAGCCTTCGTGTAATAATTGTCTCCTACTTCAAGAACATGGCCTTTTATCACTTCACGGTTATTCTCTAAAAAGGTCTCGATGTAAAATCTATCAATCGGTTTTCCGCGGTCAAATCCAAAATTTCTGCTTTTGGGTCTAATTGAATGGTTATTCAGCAAAAGGTCCTCCTTAATGACTTTTTTTCCCTGAAAGAATCTTAGAAAAGAAGTGCACGTAATATATAATATTTCTCAGCATATTGACACCCGTTCTCCATCCCTCTTTTTGCTGCCCATTTCTTAATGCTTTCTGGTGAGATAAGATGTTCGGTGTCACGTATCTGGGAAACATGCATCTTCATGGCTTCTACTTTCATATCTATTTTTTCACCAAGGTCTAAGAAAAGCTCACCTGCATTTTCCATTCGAGGATACTGCCAGACGATTAAAGGATATTCATACATAGCAATCAACTTATAATTATGACGCGGCTGTGGCCTTAAGCTGGCCATGCAGGCATGAAAAAGTGCCTTATGATCCTGATGAAAACTCGGATATGGAATGAACACCATTGAAGGTCTAAAGCTCGCTAAGATATTATCAATTATTGAGACCAGTTGTTTTTGCGGAACTGTGTCCAGGAATCCTTCTTTATCTTCAAACATTACTTCATAATCTCCACAACCCAGAAACGACAATGCATGGGACAGTTCCTTTTTTCTAATATCTGCAGTCACTTTCATTCCGGAATGAATGAATGTTGTTTCTCCAAGTGCAGCAATGACAACTTTTACTTGGTTCCCAAACCTGCATGCTCTCTCAATCAATCCTCCACAACCCAATACTTCATCATCGGAGTGTGGCGCTATAATTAATATCCGTTCCTTCCCACTGTTAAGCATCGTGCACCCCCGAAATCTAAATAAGTTGTATTAGTTTAATCTATTCAGAAAATTAAGGGGATGTATAGGCAAAAATCCACAGAGTTATACATTACACCATGATCCTGAACAAATTCTCGTTAAAAATCAATCCCTGCTGTTTTAACTGCTCATAAATTCCTAATAATTTATAACTGTTGAGAAAAATTACTGCATCAACCTTCCCTGTGCAATAAAGTTTATAAATTTTAGAACTTAAACTCCTATTATTTTTATAGTACAAATCATAGACTGAGAGAGAATTCTCGGTGCACGCAACATTTTTGAATTCTTTACATGTCCAGCGGTCACCGATGATAACAAAATGGGGTTTACGGTTTAAACGATCAGCCAAGTTTTTTTGAATATTTTTACTGGAAATCAGCCATACTTCATTAACCGTGTCCTGCCTTTTTAATCGACTAAGTGAATCCTGGTGTATTCGGTATTCATATAATACTTTAGGCAGTTTATGAAACGGTAGTATTTCAAGCATACGCATCCAAAGGTCATAATCATAAGCGATTTTATAGGCCGGATTATACCCGCCCAATTGATCAAAAACGGATTTTGAAAACATAACGGAACCATGGCATATAAAACTGGAAAAAAAACGATGTTCTTTTAAATGTTCACTGGAGGCATTATATCCTTCCTCTTCCATTAATAATAATTCTTTTGAGATGATTTCTTTTCCATGTATACAATGAATAAACGATCCTACCGCTGCTATCCCGGGATTTTTTGTAACATATTTTACCTGTTCTTCAATGCGATTTGGAAGACTGAGATCATCAGCATCTTGAATCGCAATCCAACTGCCGTTAGCTTGCTTAATTCCTAAATTTAGGCAATGCGCAGCTCCCTGATTTTTATCTAAGTGTATAATTTTCACCTTGGAATCTTTTATTGACTCAAGAATTTCATGGGTCCGATCAGTAGATGCATCATTAACAATAATTAGCTCTATTTGATGATATGTCTGATTTAAGATACTTTTAATAGCCTCTTCAACATAGTCTTCAGCATTGTAAACAGCCATTACAACTGAAACAAACATTCATACTCCCCTTTATCTGGTCATTTTTTATTAGTGAAGCCATAAAGATTGTTCTTCTGCCATTTCCAAGCATCAGCACACATTTCATCAAGACCCTTTTGTGCTTCCCAACCGAGTACTCTCCTGGCTTTAGCAGGGTCTGCATAACTAACAGCAACGTCTCCTGGCCGGCGGTCCACCACTTTGTAAGGTATCTTTTGTCCTGTTACTTTTTCAAACGCTGCAATCATTTCCATCACACTATACCCTTTTCCAGTCCCAAGGTTATAAGCTTCTATACCACTGCCTGCCAACACTTTATCTAGCCCCTTTAGGTGTCCTTTTGCAAGGTCAGTAATATGGATATAATCCCTTACTCCTGTACCATCTTTGGTAGGATAATCATTTCCAAAGATGTTAACTTCCTTCAATCTCCCGATAGCGACCTGTAAGATATACGGTGTTAAGTTGTTAGGTATTCCGTTCAGATCCTCCCCAATCCGGCCGCTTTCATGTGCTCCAACGGGATTGAAATATCGCATGAGAGCAATGCTCCATTCATTATCTGAAACATACAGATCTCGAAGTATTTCTTCGATCATCAGCTTCGTCCGGCCATACGGGTTGTTGGGACCAAGCGGTGCATCTTCTGCTATTGGCATTTGTTGGGTTGTACCATAGACTGCGGCAGAAGAACTAATCACCATATTTTTAACACCAAACTGCTGCATTGCCTCACAAAGAACAATCGTACCCATTACATTATTTCGATAATAATCAAGAGGCTTTTCCACTGACTCCCCAACTGCTTTTAATCCGGCAAAGTGAACGACAGCTTCAATCTTATACTCAGTAAAGACTCTTTCAAGTTCCTTTTTCTCTACAAGATCCACATGCTCAAATTTAAAATTTCTGCAGGCGATCTCCATTACTCGGTTGACTGATTCTCTTTTACTATTAGACAAATTATCTAACACGACAATGTCATAGCCTTTTTTTAACAGCTCTACACACGTATGGGTGCCAATATAACCTGCGCCTCCCGTAACTAAAATGGCCATGCTGCTGCCTCCAATCCAAAACGATTACGAGTGTTATTTATAATATCCTGCCCAAATTTTAAACAGGTTTTTATTCAGCTCTAGCCCTTTTTCCTGCAGTTTATAAAACAAGCTTATCAGGCTAATATCTTCCAAAAAAATAATCCCATCGATGTACCTCTCTTTATAAAGCTGTAACATATCATCATCGTCAAAATCTTTATAAAAATATCCTGATACATCTATCCTGTTAATTGAACTGACTTGTTTAAAATCCTCGCACGCCTCTTCTATGCCAAATACTATAAAACTTGGCTCTCTTTTATGCTTATCCTGTAATCGTTTTTTTATATGTTTAGATGCTACTAGCCAATCTTCATTCAACGTTTCCTGATTGTTCCGGCTGATCGAATCAGAATGGACACGATACTGATACAACACAATGGGTATTTTATGAATAGAGGTTCTCTCAAGCATCCTTAACCATAAATCATAGTCATAACATATTTTATATTGAAGGTCATAGCCGCCTATTTGATCAAAGATTGATTTAGAAAATAAAACGGATCCGTGGCAAAAAGGGTTTAAATAGAAACGATAAGCGTTTATTTGCTCTTTAGAAGATAGATGATTTCTGGTGGCTTCTATTTGCAGATTTCTCCTAGAAACTTCAGCATGACCAGAAATACATTCTATAAGAGAACCTACAGCGGTTACATCCTTATGTTCACGGATATAACGTATCTGTTCCTCTAACTTGTTCGGTAAACAGATGTCATCAGCATCCTGAATAGCGATCCACTCCCCTTTCGCTTCTTTAATGCCAATATTTAATGCATTTGCGGCTCCACCGTTGTTTTCAAGATGCATAATCTTTATTCGATCATCATTCAATGAATTCAAAATATCTTTCGTACGGTCTATGGATCCATCGTTTACAACGATTAATTCGAAATGTTTATAGGTTTGATTTAGGACACTATCAACAGATTCCCTTAAATAAACTTCACCATTATAAACAGGCATTACAACAGATACTAGCATAATACACATCTCATTCTCTTCAACAAAACCATCCCTCTTTCCAGATGCATTTTCATACAATCACTTTATGCTGTCCGCTTGTCCCCTGTTATTTATGCAGCTTTTTCTGAATTTCGCTGTCAAGAAACCTTTTTAATAAATAAGTCACAATACCATTTTTCATACTCATCATTTAAAGAGCATCACTGCAAAAAAAAAACCAGCCAATATACTGGCTGGCGGATTCATAATTAACACGAATGTAGAAGGTTTTTTCGGTATCTGTACCGATTAAAAAAATTAAAATATTAAAGGGATTAGTTCCCTAGAATACTATAGCCGCTATCGACATGAATGGTCTCACCAGTGATTCCGCGTGAGAGGTCACTCATCAAAAAGAGGGCTGTGTCGCCTACTTCTTCAGGCGTTGTCGTACGGCGAAGCGGTGCTTTTTCTTCAATCTGCTTAAGGATGCTGTTGAAGTCACCAATGCCTTTTGCAGCTAGTGTACGGATTGGTCCCGCAGAGATTGCGTTTACACGGATGTTATCTTTCCCAAGGTCACTTGCGAGATACTTCACACTGGCATCGAGTGAAGCTTTCGCGACACCCATTACATTGTAGTTCTGAAGGACTCGTTCTCCTCCAAGATAGGTTAGTGTCACGATGCTTCCGCCTTCTGTCATAAGGCCACGTGCTTCTTTCGCAACCGCTGTGAGTGAATAAGAGGAGATGTTATGCGCGAGCAGGAACCCATCTCTCGTCGTATTGAGATATTCACCCTTCAGCTCATCTGTATTCGCAAAAGCAATACAATGGGCAAGGCCATGGATCACACCGACTTCAGCTTTAATACGTTCAAAGGTTGATTTGATTTCATCATCATTTGTGATGTCACACGGCAGGACAAGAGAATCCTTTCTTTCGAGCGTTTCAGCAAGATCTCTTACGTTCTTCTCCAAACGTTCTCCAGCATATGTGAAGATCAGTCTTGCTCCCGCTTTGGATAAGGATTGTGCAATTCCCCAGGCGATGCTGCGTTTGTTGGCAACACCCATAATGACATATGTACGGTTTTCGAGTGATAGATTCATTTTGTAGTTCCTCCTTATTAATATGGCAGGATGTATTTTTCATTTGGACCATATTAGCAATTGTTATTAGTACCTAGTCCTAATATAAGTATAACAGATTTTATAAGAAAGGAAATACTAGAACTCTCTATCTTTTTCACCCTTTGCTCGTTTCAATATCTCGGGCTTCATAACCGCAGCCGGGACAGTTAAAAATGACGTTCTGGTTGGACTGGGCCGTAAGAACAGCGTCGATCTCTTCTTCTCTGTGGCACTGGGGGCATCTAACGATCGGCAAGGCCATTTTAAATCACTCCTTTCCTATTAGTATGGACAGATTTTCGTAGAAAAAGACGCACAGGCCAGCTATTTCATATAGCCTACCGTGCGTCTTCTTTTACCTTAATACATGTTTTAACTCTTTAATATGTTCCCCGCTTCCCGTCGCAATGAGCTTATCACCGAATAAAATCTCTGTATCGCCATGCGGGACAATGGAATCTTTGCCTCTGAAGATCCTTACAATAATGGCATCTCCAAAATGAGGGAAATTTCGAAGTGCTGTTTTATGATAATCCATATTCTTCACTGAAATCTCATAGAGAGAGTTGTCTTTGTGTGACAGAAAACTCGCGACCGACGGATTTTCAATCATCATCTTCAGAAGGACCTGTGAACTGAAAAAGGCTGAATACACTTCAATATTATGATCGGTCAATTCTTCCCTTTTCACTGGATCCTCAATTCGGGTAATAATGCGTTTAATCCCATAACCTTTTGCTTCTTGTGCAATCGACTCGTTCACACCGTCATCTCCTGTTGCAACGATCAAGATATCTGAATCAAAAGCACCGCTGTTTTTCAGCGTATCTGCAGAATAATCCTCCAGCTCAATGATCTCAAAGGACTCCAGCTGCTTCGGATCTTTTTCATCTTGTCTTGTGTGATAGACCTTCTTTTCATAACGTCCATTATCAAGTTCTTTCGACACAGGAAGCGTGAACTGGTTTGCACCGATAATCGCCAGTTTTTCTTTTCCATTTTCGATACTCTTGCGGGGCAGCAGCTTTTTAAAAAACACCGGAGTAATAATACAGCTGATGACTGCCGTTAAGATTAAAGCGGATGATGTCGTTGCATCAATCACCTTGATCCGTTCTCCAATTTTGGCTGCTGCGATGACAAGGGATAAGGTCGATGTTAATAAAAATCCTGATGCCATGACGGTCTTCCAGTCAAACCATTTTCTTAACACTAAAATAGGAACGAATTTAGAAACCAGGAGACCCAACAACAGCAGCGGAATTAAGACGAATACTTTTGGGTCCTTTATGACAGACACGAGATCGAGGTCAACCCCGACCATGACAAAAAAGATCGGAATTAAAAATCCGTAGCCAAAGGAATCCAGCTTATGGACCATATGCTGGTTCGGGGAAAGAAGAGAGACCAAGACTCCCGCCAGAAACGCTCCCAAAATGTTTTCTGCACCAACAGATTCAGATACACCAACAAGCACGATGATCAGCGTAAATACTGCACGGGTATCGATCTGCACGGTTCCTTTGGAGAGCGTTTCAAGAAAAGTATGATGGCGCATGTAGTTTCCGATAAAATACAGAATGATTCCGGCACCAAACAGGATGAGAAGCAGCCACATCTGTCCGCTGTCCCCGGATTGCAAAGAAACAAAGACAGCAAGCAGGATCATGGTGACAAGATCTGCGATAACAGCGATCAAAAGAATAATCTGCCCAATGGCAGTCTTTGACAATTCCTCTTCCTTTAAAGTAGGTACAACAACACCTAAGGATATTGTCGAGATGATCAGTGTCATAAAGAACGCATTATCTGTAAAACCGGTCCAAACAAAGACGATGGACAAAACAAATGAGATAACAAAAATCAGAGCAAAAATAATAGTAGAGACAGCCAGCCGATTCGGTTCTGTTTTGCCATTCGGCAGTTGTTTCTTATCGCTACTCGCTGCAAAGACCGAAAAGTCAATTTCAAGCCCGCTTAAAAACATTAAAAAGATAAAGCCGAGCACAGAAAGAATATCTAGCCATGTTCCTGCATGAACAATATCAAATCCACTTTTACCGATGATGATGCCGGCAATGATCTCGGCTACCACAACGGGTAAAAACCTGATCTTAAATTTGTTGAGCAGAATTGGGATAAAGAATGCTGTTAAAATGACGATGACGAGTGATGAAATAGAAGCATGGCCTCCCATAGTTACCTCCTTTTTTTCAGTAAGTACTTATTTACCCAAGATGTATTCGATAAAAACTCCTTATATATCATTATGCACCACATAATTTCGTCCACTATAAAAAAGAAGTAAAGCAATTGTCAAATTAATGTCCACCTTTTCAGTATGCAAACCTCTCATTTTTCGGTAAGATAGAACATGTTATCCGAGATAAGGAGTATGAATGAGATGGAAAATAACAGGCAGTCCCCGCTGCAGCAAATTGATTATAATTTAATATTTTTACTGTTTCTTATGATATGCATCAGCTGTATGGCTATATACAGTGCACAGGAAATCGCACAGTATGATTCCAATTTCGTTATCAAACAGCTCATGTGGTATGTGATTGGTGCTTTTGCCATTGTAGGTGTAATGGTCCTGGACTTTGACCAGTTTAGAAAACTATCATGGTATCTGTACGGTTTCGGCATCCTGCTCTTAATCGGGATTGTAATAGCTCCTGAATCACTCGTTCCGAACATTAACGGTGCAAGAGCTTGGTTTCGCTTCGGCCCCTTTGCTCTCCAGCCCTCTGAGCTGATGAAGGTCGCTTTGATTATCACAATCAGCAATACCATCGCCACCCATAACGAAAAATACATCGTGAGAACGCTGCATGAAGATTTGTTGCTGATCGGAAAGATTGCGCTGATAGTGGCGCCTCCGATGCTGCTGATCCTGATGCAGCCCGATCTTGGTACAAGCCTGGTCTTCA
The DNA here is from genome assembly GCF_050468105.1 of Fictibacillus sp. NRS-1165. Taxonomy (NCBI): domain Bacteria; kingdom Bacillati; phylum Bacillota; class Bacilli; order Caryophanales; family Fictibacillaceae; genus Fictibacillus; species Fictibacillus sp. NRS-1165. The sequence continues at coordinate 34,065 of NZ_JBDPNU010000023.1, read as the reverse complement.
TCGCCCTTACATTAAGTCTGATGCTGGTATCCGGCATCCGCTGGCGGATCATTTCTGTGATTATATTAATTGGAGTCCTGTTTATCACCTTGCTGGTTTGGATCTACTTTACATTCCCGCAATTTTTCCTGGATCACATTCTGGATGAATATCAGCTTGAACGTTTTTACGCATGGCTTGATCCATACGGCCACAAAGACGAAGGGTACCACATCCGAAATGCCTTAATGGCCATCGGTTCAGGTCAGCTCTTCGGTAAAGGATTCACCCATGGTTCTGTGTATCTGCCTGAAGCACAGACAGATTTTATCTTTTCCATCGTTGGAGAAGAATGGGGCTTTATCGGTACGAGTGTGCTGATCTCTCTATTCTTCCTAATGATCTATCGAATGATCAATACAGCGCTAGAAAGCAACGAAGCATTTGGTAGTTACTTATGTGCCGGTGTTATCGGGATGATCACGTTTCAGGTTTTCCAAAATATTGGTATGAACATCCAGGTCATGCCGATCACAGGTATCCCGCTCCCGTTTATCAGTTACGGAGGAAGTTCAGTTCTTGCCCAAATGATTGCCTTTGGTTTAGTCCTTAATGTCCGTTCGAGAACAAGAAAATATATGTTTGAGTAAAACACCTGTGATGCAGGTGTTTTTCTTTTCTTTCCTGGTTATAGTAAGTACAGATAATCGAGGTGAAGAGCATGAACTATGATATCATCGGCGACATCCATGGCTGCTGGGATGAATATTATCAACTCACCCAAAAGCTGGGATACGCCTGGAAAAATGATCGGCCAGTACATGAAGACAATCGGAAACTTGTGTTTGTCGGTGATCTCACCGACAGAGGACCCCGTTCAATCAAAGTTATGGAACATGTTTATCAGCTATGTAAAGACAAACAAGGTTTGTATGTTCCAGGAAACCATTGCAATAAGCTGTACCGGTATTTCTTGGGGCGTAACGTTAAGATTATGCATGGCCTCGAAACAACAGTTGCAGAGTTGAAGGAACTCCCAGCCGATGAATTTAATAGCGTTAAAAAAAATTTTATGGAGCTCTATGAAAGCTCGCCCCTGTACCTTTTACTCGACCATGGCCAGCTCGTGGTTGCCCATGCAGGGATCAGGGAAGATCTAATTGGCAAGAGCGGAAAGAAAGTCGAAAGCTTTGTCCTTTATGGCGATATTACGGGGAAAACGAATCCGGATGGAACACCAGTCAGAAAAGATTGGTCCAGCGAATATCACGGACAGGCTTATATCGTGTACGGCCACACTCCTGTTTTAGAACCGAGAGAAATCAACGGGACCATCAACATTGATACAGGCTGTGTATTTGGCAATCGCCTGACCGCCCTTAGGTACCCTGAAAGACAAACAGTGTCTGTTCCTTCTTCTATGAGGTTTGTAGAGGAAAAATTCAGGAGTTTTACATAGGTATAAAAAAAAAGCCCATCAAAAGGGCTTTTTTATTGTTCTCTCATATTTCCGAAAAGCTGCTGCAAATCTTGCGGAAGCGGTGCATCTACGTTCATCAGCTTCTCTTCAAAGGGATGAAAAAAAGATACTTTCCAACTGTGAAGTGCCTGACGGGCGATCAGATCGATCGGTCCGCCATAGAGATCATCCCCCAGCAGAGGATGGCCGATATGTGACATGTGGACTCGGATCTGATGGGTTCTTCCCGTTTCGAGCTGAAGAGAAACGAGGGTATTTCCCTCAATCTCTTTAACCACCGAATAATGGGTCACTGCTTTTTGTCCCTGTTCCGTGACCATTCTTTCCACCAAACTATCTTCATTCCTGCCGATAGGGGCGTCCACTGTCCCGCTGAGACTCTTAAAAAGACCTTTCAATCCAGCCAGGTACGTTCGATTGATCGCCTTCACCTTCTGCTGCTGAGAAAAAAGGGAATGTGCAAAACGATGTTTCGCGATCATGAGAAGGCCTGATGTATCTTTATCCAGACGATTCACAGCATGAAAGGTGCTGTGAACTCCCTCCTGTTCATAATAAGAAAGAACTCCCTGGGCCAGAGAGCCTTTTGTTTGATAACGCGAAGGAATGGTTGGAAGTCCTGCTGGTTTGTTTACGATGAGAAGATGCTCATCCTCATAAAGAATATCAAGGGGCATGGGGACGGGGTCCATATGGGAACTAACTTCCTCGGGCGGAAACCGGACTTCAACCTCGTCCCCGGTGCGCACATGTTTTCTGACAGTAGAAGGCTCTCCATTTACGAGAAGCTCCCCGCCTGTAAACTTAATATCAGCGAGTGCACTTTTTGAAATCTTTTTATGGACCCGCAAAAACTCACGAAGCAGACCAGCTTCGTCTTCTTTAACGGTCCATGTTATGGTAAATGCAGTCATAATTTCTCCTGTTAATCAGTAACGAACGCTTCCTTCACCCTTTTCCAGAATGGGAAAGGGCGGAATCGGGCAAACCGGATCTTTTCCTCCGCTACCCTGCACTGTATCGATTTCACTTTCTTTTGCAGCAGAAACAAATGGTCGATCGTGATGTGAAAATCTACATCGTTCACAGGCTTCAGCATGCATGTATGATGCTGAGGAAGCACCAGGGGAGAACCGATGGTACGGAATACCCTGTTATTGATGGATGCCATCTCTGAGAGCTGAATGGAAGGGAGAGATGGATGAATGATCGCCCCTCCAAGTGCCTTGTTATAGGCCGTACTTCCTGAAGGAGTTGAAATACAGAGGCCGTCCCCCCGGAACGTTTCAAACAGGTCGCCTTTGATCTCCACATCCATCACGAGAGAACCTTCCCCGCTTTTTACTGTACATTCATTTAGAGCAAGATAGCTTTTTTCATCGACATCATCCAAATAGCGGACGGTCACTTCAAGAAGCGGATATTCTACAATCTGGTATGGAGTCTTTGCAATATGAATCACTAGCTTTTCCACTTCGTCAGGTACCCAATCGGCGAAAAAGCCCAGATGGCCGGTATGAATCCCTACAAATGCCGTCTGATCGATCCGATGGACATAATGGTGGAATGCATGCAGCAAGGTGCCATCACCGCCAACGGTAATGACAATATCCGGTTCTGTTTCATTGTATTGCAGCTCGAATTCCTGCAGATAGGTTTTTATTTTTTGTTTCAGCGTGTTTGATTTTTGGTCGCCTTTTGAAATAATGGCAAATTTCACGTATGGATCACCTGCTTCTGAAGAAATTATGTAGAAGGATTGGAGCCTTTTCCAGCATCTGTTCTTTCAGAGAACACGATTTGAGCCTCCTGAACTTCTCCTCTGATCTCAGCCATCTCTTCGTCCAGGCGGCTTGCGGCTTCTGCTGCCCGCTGAAGACGGAGCTGGATATCTTTCGGGATTCGTCCATGATATTTATAATTTAAAGAATGCTCAATGGTCGCCCAGAAATTCATCGCCAATGTACGGATCTGAACTTCAGCCAGTAAGGGCTTCTCACCTTCTAGAGTCTGTACGGGATAACGGATGACCAGATGATAGGATCTGTAACCGCTGGGCTTTTTGTTAGTAATATAATCCCGCTCCTCAACAATTTCGAAGTCTTTGCGGTTTCTAAGCATATCGATGACTTTCTTAATATCATCCGTAAACTGGCACATGATGCGCAATCCGGCAATATCCTGAATCTCTTCTTCTATTTTTTCAAACGGAATATTCTTTTGCGAGGCTTTGTTCAAAATAGAGTTAATAGGCTTTACCCTTCCTGTGACAAATTCAATCGGTGATTGCTTCGTGGTCTTCTGAAATTGTTCCCGGATTCCTCTGAATTTTACTTTTAATTCATCTACTGCTTGTTTGTAGGGGGCGAGAAGGGTCTCCCAATCCATTGCCTCATCCACCTTCCTCTAAATACTTTACTTGCTGTTCACTGTAAATGATCGATCTACAGCTTTAAGCATATCGTCACCATAATTGCTGTTGTCTTTAATATTTTCGAGCAGATAAGACAGTTCAGCATGCAGGGAAGACAGCTCGAAAAAAGTGTCCTCCTCAGCCTTTTTTAAAACAACGGGAAGTTCATTCACCAATGCTTCATTTAATTGACCCCAAACCGGCTCAGGCAGACCGATATAAACGAGGTCGTCCTCTGACTCCATAACATAGATAAATGAAAGCTGATCTGAATCAACAAGCATCCTGCTGCCGTCTTTCCATTCAGAAAAGCCTTGTCCCTCCTCTATGCTGAGCGTTAGTTGTTCTCCTGTAACTGCTTGACTTACGTTGTGTCTGATTGCCATGCTGTACCTCCTAAAACAATTATTCTACTCTTTAGTTTAACATAATTATTGAGTCAGTTTGTCATTTGAGAATCAAATAAGGCTGTGTCATAATGGGTTTCTAGCAATACATACGATGAAGGAGTGCTTGATATGCAGCAAGAAATTGAAATAGAGTTTAAAAATATGCTGACACCTGATGAATTCTTTCGGTTATCCAATGAGCTTTCACTAAGAGAACAATCTTTTGCCACCCAGACCAACCATTACTTCGACACCCCTGATTTTTTACTTAAACAGCACCTCGGTGCACTCCGAATCCGCGAAAAACAAGGTTCCTTTGTTTTAACGTTAAAACAGCCGCATCCGGAAGGACTGCTGGAAACCCATCAAAACCTCAGCGAAACAGAGTACAAGGCATTCATGAATGGAGAAAAATTTGTGGAAGGGCAAATCTATTCCATACTTTCGGGCCTAGGTATCGAACCACAAAACGTCCATTACCTTGGGACACTGACAACGAAACGAGCGGAAACAGAAACGGCTGGCGGGATTCTTGTCCTTGATGAAAATCAATACCTTTCCATTACCGATTATGAACTTGAATACGAAGCAAAGGAACGAAAACAGGGAGAAGCAGATTTCCACCGTTTTTTACAGGAGAAAGGAATACCCGAAAGAAAGACACTTAATAAAATCCAGCGGTTCTTTGAAGCAAAAAGCAGCGAACTTTAATTGTTTAATTCTTCCTCATTTGATATGATTATACATATAGATTGAGGAGAGAACAAAATGAAAATAGATACAATGAAATGGCTGATGGAAATCCAAGCCCTTCAACAGCTTAATGTTAATGGAACAGCGCCCACTCATGGATCATCACCCTTCGCTATGATCCTGCAGCAATTAAGTGAAGCGGCTGGGTTTGATCAGCCTGCTGCAGCTCACGTCATGCCGGCGATCAGCACACCGGCTATGCCGGCTGTTCCAAACACCCAGTCATTAGAGCACCATCATTCCATCTCATCCGCTCCGAAAGATATCGATTCTATCATCGAGAGAATGAGCTCTAAATATGGCGTAAATGCTGGCCTCATCCGGTCAGTCATTCAGCAGGAATCCGGTTTTAATCCTTTGAGTAAAAGCCCTGCTGGTGCTATGGGATTGATGCAGCTAATGCCTGCAACGGCAAAATCATTAGGCGTACAGAACCCTTATAATCCCGAAGATAATATTGAAGGCGGAGTTAAATACATAAAACAGCTGCTTGAACGTTACGATGGGGATGAAAAACTCGCACTGGCTGCTTATAATGCCGGTCCGGGAAATGTGGCCAAATATGGAGGGATCCCGCCTTTTGAAGAAACTCAAAACTATGTGAATAAAGTGATGGAATCTTACCAGACAATGAATGCTTGACCGCCCTTTCGATTGGGGCGGTTTTTTCATGGGCTCCTTCGGCAATCCTATTGTTTGCTAATCCTGCTATACCCTTGCTACAATAGGGTTATCAAGTCCGGCACCATTTAACCCTGAGGATTTTTTATGTGATCATCGGTCACCCAAATCCCAGTTCTGCAACCGATTTTGTGAAAAATGTTGAAGGAGTTTTCACCATGAATGAAATGGATATGACCCCATATGAACATCTGGGCGGAGAAGAGGTTCTTACAAAAATGGTGACAAATTTTTACCACCATGTTAAACAGAACGAAGTCCTGGCCCCCCTTTTTCCTGATGATCTATCTGAAACTGCCCGTAAGCAGATTCAATTTCTTACTCAGTTTCTTGGCGGTCCATCATTATATACGATGGAACATGGGCATCCTATGCTTAGAGCACGGCACATGCCATTTCCAATCACAGAACGCCATGCAAAAGCTTGGCTTGAATGTATGGGGAAAGCAATGGATTCTGTTTCCCTTGAAGGACCTCTGAGGGATTTTATCACCAGCCGTCTAACCATGACCGCTTATCATATGGTAAATACGTCCGATGATAGCCATGGAAAGGAGAATAACTCTTGACACCTTTTGAAGCCGAATATCCTTATGAAGCGAAGCACAAGGGTAATCTAAGTGCTTCCAGCTGTCATAAGCCCTTGGAATTATACTCTGTCATTGACCCATTATGCCCGGAATGCTGGGCATTGGAACCTATTTTAAAGAAGCTTCAGGTTGAGTATGGACAATATTTCACATTAAGGCACATCATTGGCGGGAGATTGGAATCCCTAAATTCTTTTAGACGGAAAGGCCAGCAGTCCGCTGAACGCATCGCAGACCGTTGGGATAAAATCGCAAATCGGACGGGTATGAGCTGTGACGGTGATCTTTGGTTCGAAGATCCGATCCTGGCTCCCTACCTTGTATTCCTGGCCATAAAAGCAGCTGAACTGCAAGGAAAGCAGTCAGGAAACAAGTTTTTGCGCAAACTGAGAGAGCAATTGTTTTTGCAAAAGCAGAATATCTCTAAAGAGGAAGCACTCTTTGAAATCGCAAAAAACGCTGGGTTAGACGCTTATGAATTCATTAAGGATATGCATTCACAATCAGCGATAAAAGCCCTCCAGTGTGATAGGAAATTTGCAAATGAGATGGAAATTGACGAGATTCCTACCCTCATCATATTTAATGATAAAGCTGAAGAAGACGGGATAAAAATTGCCGGGAGCTACCAATATTCAATTTATGTAGAAATCATTGGTGAGATGCTCGGGTTTCATCCAGAACCCAAGTCCCCTCCACCGCTTGAGGAGTTTATGAGAATTTATCGGTTTGTGGCTACGAAAGAACTTTCCGTCGTGTACAACATGGCACCGAGCGAAATTGAAAAAGCCATGAAGAAACTTGTTCTTCAACAAGTGGTTGAACGTGTTCCGGTTAAACACGGTACATTCTGGAGATACAATACATCACAAACGGGCTGATGAACCTTTCCCTAAGGTTCGTCTTTTTATTGAATAGCTCTGGACTTCCTTGAATACAATGGAGACAAGGAGGGACTCCATGTTTTTATTCTTTTTTACACTGTCTTTGTTGTTTATTGCCGGCTGTTTTTATTTTTTTCTTCTGTCACTGTTAAAAATGATCTCTCTCGCACTTTCCGTTCCTCTGCTTTTTCTTTCCATCTTTCTTTTTTTATTGTGTATCAACTACCGAAATAAATTGAAAAGACCTTTCCACAATTAAAAGAGCTCTTTACCGGGTCTGCCGATAAAGAGCTCTTTTCATTTTATTTTTCAAATAATAAACTTTCCATCTCATCCAATATTTCTTCAAAGACTTTTAGCGCATCCTCAACTGGCTTAGAGGTCGTCATATCAACACCCGCTTTTTTCAGTACTTCGATCGGATAATCAGAACTTCCAGCTTTCAGGAATTCGATGTAACGGGAAACCGCACTCTCTCCTTCTTCCAAGATCTGTTTAGAAAGGGAAGCGGCCGCACTGAAGCCTGTTGCGTATTGATACACATAGAAATTATAATAGAAATGTGGAATTCTTGACCATTCCAGGCCGATCTCTTTGTCGATGACCACATTTTCACCAAAATATTTAACGTTTAGGTCGTAATAAATCTTGGTGAGAAGTTCTGGTGTTAACGGCTCCCCGTTCGCTGCTTTTACATGGATTGCCTGTTCGAATTCGGCAAACATGGTCTGACGGAATACCGTTCCCCTGAAGCCTTCCAAGTGATGGTTCAACAGATACAGCTTTTCCTGCTTGTCCTTAGTTTTGTTCAGCATATAATGATTCAATAATGCTTCATTGCACGTGGACGCTACTTCAGCTACAAAGATGGAATAATCAGCGTAAGGATAAGGCTGATATTCTCTCGTATAATAGCTGTGAACCGAGTGCCCGATCTCATGTGTCAATGTGAAAAGGTTATTCACATTATCCTGCCAGTTCAGCAAGATATATGGCATCGTGCCATAAGCACCAGACGAATATGCTCCGCTTCGTTTCCCTGCATTTTCATGCACATCAATCCAGCGTTTTTCGAAACCTTCTTTTACAATATTCACATATTCTTCGCACATCGGTTCCAAGCTTTCAAGCACAAGTTTTTTCGCTTCCCCGTATGGTACTTCCATCTTCACATCCTGCACAAGCGGTGTATATAGATCGTACATATGAAGCTCATCCACATTTAAAGCACGCTTTCGGATGTCCACATAACGGTGCAGCAGATGAAGATGATCATTTACAGTTTTGACCAGATTTTCATATACTTCTTCGGAGATATTATTGCTGTGTAGAGCAGCTTCCCGGGCAGACTCAAATTTTCTTGTTCTGGCAAAGAAATTATCTTTTTTCACCGTGCCTGCCAGTGTGCTTGCAAACGTGTTTTTAAATGTATCATACGTTCCATATACCGCTTTGAACGCACCTTCCCTCACACGCCTGTCACTGCTTTCTAAGAAGCGTATATACCTGCCGTGTGTAACTTCAATTTCCTCCCCGTTCTCATCTTTAATTTCAGGAAATTTAAGGTCCGCATTGTTCAGCATTCCGAATGTTGTGCTGGCACTTGCTGTTACTTCACTGACATCAGCAAGGAGAGCTTCTTCCTCTTTAGAAAGCACATGCGGCCGCTGGCGATTGATCTCATCCAGGGCATGCTGATATAAATGCAGATCTTTATATTCTTTTACGTACCCTTGAATGACCTCTTCCGGCAAAGACAAAATTTCAGGAACCGCAAACGATAGTGAACTGCTAACCTGTGTTGCGAGATTGGATGCACGGTCATTCAATCCTTGATAATATGAATTCGTTGTGTCTTGATCGTACCTCATATGGGCGTATGTATAGAGCTTCCCAAGCTTTTTTGTGAGCTCGTCCTGTTTTTGAAAAAAATGATACAGCGTATCTGCTGATACACCAAGTTTTCCTTGAAACTTCTTCAATTCAGGCAACAATCCTTTTATTTCATTAAATTCTTCTTCCCACTTGTCGTTCGTTTCGTAAATGGCTTCAAGATCCCATGTATCCTGCTGTGGTAATTCTTCCCGTTTCGGAAGAGATTTTGATTTTGTTTGAGCCATGCAGCGGCACCTCCTGCTTAAATTTTGTGCATACCTACATTTTACCAGAAAACAGAATATTCACACCATGTTTTAGCCCTGCCTCCATCAAAATAAAATCATTGGCGATTGCCTTGTCCATGGTATTTGGAAATACGGGATCCTTCAGCTTAACAAAATCTTTTTTTCCAACTCGCTTCATCACTCCATAAAAACAAAGGAGTTCAAGATATTGCATGATAGCAAATGAATAATGCACACCCTGAATGAGAGGCAACTGCCTTGGTGTTATGAGCCTTTTTGAGACCAACCATTTAAAATGGTTAAAAACATCCGAAAACGTAACAAGTTCTCCAATTGGAACAGGTACAACCGAGGAAAGGAGTACGTAGGACTGCCAGACAAAGGAAGGTTCATGCAGGGTATAAGCATAGGGAACCGGCATCCCTGCTTCAGAAGGGAAATAAGCGATAGCGGAACGATGTTTGAGGAAGAGGATTTTTAAACGGTGATATGTCTGATGGTCTTGTTTGAAGGCATGGAGCCTCCACTGTTTTTTCCTATGCAGCCAGGATTTAGCCTGAAATAATGCACCGTTCTTATTTGGGGGAAGATGGTGAAAACCTGTTTTAAAAGAATAGTCGCTCAGAGGAATAGAATGAAGCTTTCCATACACACGTGTGGATGTAACGGGAACAATAGAGGAAAGATTGTAAACTTTGGCTTCATCAGGACAGAAATATAAAAGAGAGGGCAATGGATGACGTGACGAGTCGGTCCGTGCGGCCAGCCAATCAAACGAATGGATTTGAAACGTGGAGGCGTTAGTCTTTTCAGCCTTTTTTTACTTAAGATCCAGACAGGTGTCAGCCCGCAGTTGATGTAGCCTTTACAGCGATCAATAAAAACCGGAGCCGGAATAGTGGAACATTGAAATTCGATGGAACCGTCGGGCGGGATGAATAAATCGGGGCGCTGGGAGATTTCCGAGAAAAAGGGTTCCAGAAGTGTATCTGGAAATTCTTTAATGGCCTGTTCGTACAGAAGCTTTTTGCCAAGAAGGTGGTAAATGGATTCTCCGCTCGACAGGATACAGTTCGATAAACCGGGGAGGTGGGAAAAATGCCAGATCTTCAAATTTCCTGCCTTTATTCGAACTTTTTCTTTGCAGTGAGGACAATAAAAACCGCTTTCATTTTGTATAGACTTCAGTTTTTCTCTCGTATACCCCGCAAGAAGGTTGATTCTTTTACCCGTTATCAAATGGGCAACAAGCATAGCATCACCTCTTTTTTTCTTATTTTATGGTAAATAAATCCTTTTTACAAGGAGTCTCAAATAAAAACACCGATTCCAAGTTTGAAATCGGTGCATTCTTACAATGTAAAGTGAGCTGAAATGTCTTCCAGCGCCCGCTCAGCAATAATCTCTTTCCCGTACTCTTGAATTCGATGAATGGATGCATCTGAATCTGAGCCATACTCAAGCAGTTGAGACAATAAGTCATCCTGCTCACGGTCCGTTGTTTCAGGATTGAACGTAACATACAAGTAATATTTATTATCAAAGTGGTAAAGGGAATTCGCGAATAATGAACTGTCAATATTGTGTGACAGCATGATCATATCTTCAAAATCACTGAAAACTAACAGAAAGGACAAGTAGTCTTCGTCTGCAAGCTCGATATCTTCTATTTCCTCTTGATCATCCGCAGTAAACTGCTGATCAAACAAATTCTCAATGTTCTTATCAACAGGAAGATCGATCTTTTCATCTCCAAGAGGAAGCTCAAGCTTGGTGCCGTCTTTTGACATTTGAGCTCTTGTTACGATAATTTCTAGCCCTTTATCCAAGGCTTGCACCTGAATCCACAATGGGCCTTCTAAAGGAAATTGTTCCTGCTGATGTGCTTCATCCATCATTTCCCAGAACAGTTCTTCCCCCCGCTCACGATTAGACCAGATTTCTTCACGGTCAAAACCCCTGTCTTCAATATCTCTATACGTTATAAAAAATTTAATTGTAAATTCATTGACTCTTTCTATTTCCATTTCGTTCTCTCCCTTCTAACCGTATTGTAACCTATGAAGGGATAATTTCCCCTGGGTATGATGTATTGTCACTTTTTCCTAAAAAAAGAAAATTCAATCCATAGCTGGCTCATTCTTGTACTTCTATTCTATGACAAAACATCAAAGTTGGAAATAAAAATGCTGACCATTTTCGGCCCTTTTTTTAAGAATAAATGGTCTTTATTTGAAAGAAGTTTTGTACATTTTAACATACATCGTTTTGTTTAGCACTTGAAAGGGGTTTTTCTTTCGTGGATACAGATTTTGTCCTGGCCCTCATGCAGATCATCGCCATCGACGTTCTTCTTGGTGGAGATAACGCAATCGTTATTGCTCTCGCGAGCCGCAACTTGCCTGAACATCAGAGGAATAAAGCGATTTTTATTGGAACTGGCCTCGCCATCTTCATCAGGATCATCTTAACCATCCTGGTTGTCTATTTGCTGAAGATCCCTTTTCTTTATGTGGCTGGAGGAGCGCTTTTGATCTATATCGCCTTTCAGTTGATTGTACATGAGGAAAACGATAACAATATTAAACCAGGGATGACCTTATTTTCTGCGATCCGCACCATTGTTGTCGCCGACATCGCAATGGGTCTTGATAATGTACTGGCTGTTGCCGGTGCTTCAAAAGGATCGGTCCATCTTGTGATTATGGGACTCATTATATCCGTTCCGATTATTATATGGGGCAGCAAGGCGATCCTTCTTCTTATGGAGCATTTCCCGCTTCTTATCTATTTTGGTGCTGGCATTTTGGCCTACACCGCTGGCGAAATGCTCACATCAGAAAAAGAGCTTCAGCCCTTCTTTCACAAAAACCCGAACTTAGAGGCTGGTCTGACCACCCTTGTTGTGACGGGAGTTATATTGGCCGGTCTTTTGTCCAATTACATCCATTCACGTAAACCAAAACGGTAAGATAAAAAAAGCTTCTACAGAACTTAATCTGTAGAAGCTTTTTTAATTAACCATACGCTGTGCTTCGAGCAATTGATACGTACGGACTTTTCTAGGTAAAAACCTTCTGATTTCATCTTCATTGTAGCCTACCTGGAGTCGTTTTTCATCCATGATAATCGGCCGTCTTAAAAGTCCAGGATTGTCAGCAATAAGCTGATAAAGATCCTGAAGAGGCATGCTCTCAACATTCAGGTTTAATTCCTGAAATGTTTTTGAACGGGTAGAAATGATTTCATCCGTCCCATCCTCCGTCATTCGAAGGATTTGTTTAACTTCCTCTATACTCAAAGGCTCTGAAAAAATATTTCTTTCTTGGTATGAAATGTCGTTATCTTTTAACCACGCTTTTGCCTTACGACAAGATGTACAACTCGGCGAAGTAAATAAAGTAACCATATGGATCTTCTCCTTCCCCATCCTACTGATTTAACCCCTACTTTAAAATAGTTATTAAATCATATTTTTTATTATACTACATTTTCTTTAAACAAAAAAGGTCTTCACAAAAATATAATAAAACTTGTACAACACAACTTCATAACGTGTGCTCTCATTTATATAGACGTTTTACCCAGAAAAAAGTTTCATAAAACATAAAAAGAAATAGGATGAAAAAACTTTTCATCCTATACTTGCTTTATGCAATGGATTTGACTTGAGATGCAGGTCCTTTTTTAGGAACCGTAGATAAGCCTTTTAAATTCTTTTTGAGCATCTCTTTCAATAATTCGCGCTTGCTTTGTTTTTTCTTATCTTTGGCTTTCATGCAGATACCTCCTTGCCATAGAAATTACTCGGTTATGGCGTCTTTATCGTGCTGAAAGGTGAGCACATCGGCTACATCCTGATAAGCTCTGCCGTACAATTCTTTATCTTTGTACGTATGTATTTCATTATACGTCTTTTTCATGTTTTCATAAATACTTTCTTCACTTTCTCCCTTTGGCGCCCAATACAGAATCTCCATCACGTTCACTTTATCCGTAGCCAGTGATCTCCTTCGGTAACCGATTTTAGAGGCATGCTTAAACCCTTCACGCCGATAGAACCGCTGCCGTTTTTCAGTATCCGAGTCTTCATAATCAACCGGTTCCACTTCCAAGATGATGGGTTTTCCTTTTTCCTTCAGTTTTTGAAGCAGTTTCTTCCCTAACCCCTGACCGCGGGATTCTTTTGAAACAAACAAATAATCAATAAAAATAAAATCATCTAGCTCCACATACATCAAAACATGGTGTGGACCTTCATCTTTATGATAAATGTCTCCTTTATCTTCTAAAAGGAGTTCCATATGTTCCTGTGATTTCATTTCCTCAACGGGAAAGTACTGGTTTAATTTATCATACCAATTCATAGAGTCATGCCAGCTCCTAACTGTAGTTATTTAGTTATAGAGTAAGTAAAAGAAATCGTTTTAGTTTTCCCTCTTTCCAAAGGGATAAACATCTTATACAATAGAGAGAGGAAATGTATGCCTTTTCACCGGAGGGATAAGATGGTGCAGTTTTTCCGTGATTTACTGCTGCTCGCTATTTTCATCATTGGGCTGACTGCTTTTATGGGAATCATATCCCATTGGTTCTCGCTTAAAGTTTTCGGCGGCAAATCAGTATTTAAATTCGTAGAACGCTCAAAATCTTTTCAGTCCAATTGGAAAAACGTACAAAGAAGACACCAGTAAACAACTTCTGGCTTTACGAGAAGTTGTTTTTTTGTGAAGATAAAAAAAGAACATACATACTTGAGGTGGAGATTCATGCATATTAATTTGCGATCATTTATTGAACAGTTACGAAAAGAAAATGAAATCATTGAGATAAACGCCGAGGTCGACCCTTACCTCGAGATCCCGGAAATTCATCGAAGAATTATTGATGAACAGGGGCCTGCCCTTCTCTTTACAAATGTGAAAGGAAGCGATATACCCGTTGTGACCAATCTGTTTGGTACGATCCGCCGGGTTGAACTTGCCTTTGGCCCCAAACCAGAAGCTCTGGTCAAACAGCTGGTCGATTCCATCGATGACCTTCTCCCTCCATCTCCTGGGAAGTTGTGGGGCAAAAAAGGGATGATTAAAGACGTCCTTAAGATCGGAACAAGAAACATCAAACCTTCAAAAGCTCCGATCATGGAATCGTTCACGTCTGATGTAAACATGAAGAAGCTCCCTGCCCTGACCGGCTGGCACCTGGACAGCAACCCGTTTGTGACGCTTCCGCTCGTCTACACCGAGCATCCAGATAAACACGAGCATAATCTTGGTATGTATCGTATCGAGATCAAAGAAGAGAAAAAAACGGGTATTCACTGGCAAATCCACAAGGGAGGCGGCTTCCACCATTATGCCGCCGAACAAAAGAATGAAAACCTTCCTGTGACATTATTCCTTGGCGGACCGCCTGCTCTAGTGATCAGCGCCATTGCGCCTCTTCCTGAAGCAGTGCCTGAGCTTATGTTTTCTTCCATGCTCATGGGAGACAAGCTGAACCTTACACAAGCACCGGGTCATCCCCACCCGCTGATCGCGGAAGCCGAGTTTGCGTTTGGAGGATTTGTCCCGCCCCACATCCGAGAACCTGAGGGCCCGTTTGGCGACCATTACGGATATTATTCATGGGCACACGATTTCCCTGTTTTCAACGTGAATCGCATGTGGAAACGCAAAGACGCCATCTATCCCGCAACGGTGGTAGGTAAACCAAAACAGGAAGACTATTTTATCGGTGAATACCTTCAGCGACTCATGAGCCCGCTCTTTCCAGTAGTCATGAACGGGGTGAAACAGCTGTGGACTTATGCAGAGACCGGTTTCCATGCGCTTGCAGGAGCTGTAGTACGTGAATCGTATTATAAGGAAGGCCTCGCACACGCTTTTAGAATTATGGGTGAGGGACAGCTTACGTTAACCAAGTTCCTCATGGTAACTAACAAAGAAGTTGATCTTCAGGACTTCTCTCAGCTTCTTGAAGCCGTGTTGGAAAGATTCCTTCCTGAACGTGATCTGTTGATCCTTCACGATACATCGATGGATACGCTTGATTATACCGGCCGGAAATTCAATACCGGCAGCAAAGCCATCATGACAGGTCTTGGAGAGCCAGTACGAGAATTGAAACGTTTGTATGAAGGCGGAACGATTCCAGGCATTAATGACGTTCAGGCGTATTGCGGAGGCTGTTTATGTGTATCTGGCCCGGCATTTGACGAGGATCCAGAGTTTGGTGAAAGACTCCTTCGAACAGGAGAAGAGCAGCTTAACAACTGGCAGCTCGTATTTTTAGTGGACGATGCCTCCATCGCTGCAACACAGTCACAATTCTTATGGACAACGTTTACCCGTTTCGATCCGGCTTATGACCTCTACGCCAAACATGAAGTAGTACGCAACAAGATTAAATACAGCGGACCCATCATCATAGATGCGAGGATGAAACCTTTTTATCCCGAAACAGTGGAAACCAGGGAAGATATTGCCCAATTGGTTTCCAGACGGTGGAACGACTATTTTTAAATAAAAAAAAGGCTCACTTGAGCTTTTTTTTTGTTAGATTTTAAAACTATTTCATTGATTAAGACGTGAAACGGTGGTATAGTATTTAACAATATACATTTTTAGCATTTTCTCCTAGCCGATGGCTGGAGACTATTGCAGAAAGGAGAGAATCAAATGAGAAACGTAAAACTAACCGATCTTTTCCTTCATCCATCTGCTCAAAAGTATTTGGAACGTTCTGGACTTGTTCATGCGATTTCAACTGCATACCACGCGTTTTCACTCGCTAATGAGCATGGTGTCAACCCCGACCTGGCTACAAAAGCAGCACTTCTTCATGACATCGGCCATTACACCTGGTATACAAACGGCCAGTGGGATTACTCCCTCTATAAGGAAAATGACATTCATGCGATTAAAGGTGCTGAAAGAGCACATAAACTACTCATTGAGCTTGGAGAAGATCCTAAAAAAGCAAAAGAGATCGCTCTTGCCATTCTCCTTCATACGGATTCGTATTTACCCGAAGGGCATCTTCAGCTATTACCCCTTCAGCGTGTAGTCGCACTTGCGGATGAAGCGGATGAAGAGCCTGGCGGATTGCACCATTATCGTAAGCTTGACCAAAGAACGGCCTTAAACCGAATTAAAAAACTGGACCGATTGGTGGATGCTCATTATGAGACAAAAAATCTAAAACACTCCGTATAGATGATATCCATACGGAGTGTTTTCGTATATACTGTTAATGGAAGATAAAACCAATGGCATTTTCGCTGGCGTACGTCCCAATCGTACTTCCAAAACGGGTAAAAGAAATTGATTTAAACGCATGAAACGAAAACAGATCACCAAACTCCTTGATGACGTCCTCTTTGGACGGAAGACTATGAATGATAAAAAGCTCCTTTTCAGGATGCTTTTGCTTCCAATCATGAAGAAGCTCCATCAGCTTATTTAATCCTTTTTTCTTCCCTCTGTACTTTCCAACCGTTTCAACAATCCCATTTTGAACGGAAAGAAGAGGTTTTATATTTAGAAATTCAGCAATGGCTCCCTGGACCGCAGAAATCCTGCCGCCCTTTTTGACATTCTCCAAAGTTTCAAGTAATACATAACCCAGTATCGATTGTTTTTTCTCATTGATGCTCGCCACTATTTCGACAGCATTCTTGCCTTCCTGCACAAGCTTCTCTGCTTCCTTCAGCAAAACGTGAATTCCTGCAGAAGCCGTTCCTGTATCAATAATATGAACTTTATTCTGAACCGTTTCATCCAGCATCCCTTTCGCAATTCCAGCGCTTTGAACAGTACCGCTCAGATTCGATGAAAGCCCTAGATAAATCAGCTCGTTTCCTTTGTCAAGCTCAGAAAGAAAAACATCATAAAAAGCCTGAGGAGATGGCTGGCTTGTTTTTGGAAGACTTTCTTCTTTTGCCATCCGCTCATAAAATTCATCCATGCTAATATCAACACCATCTAAATAAAGGTCATCTTTGAACGTAATATTAAGCGGAACGATGACAAAAGGAACGGATAATGTATGATGCTCTACGCAGTAGTCGCTTGCACTATCCAGAATTAAAGTGATATTCATTCCATTACCTCGTTTCAAATAATCCTTATAACCCCTTTTAAAGATAACATAAAACGACCCCCTGATATACAGGAGATCGCGTTAACACCTAATGTTTGTTCTCATTGTTCAAATCATTGTCATAAAGATGGCATGCAACCCAGTGGCCTTCTCTAGCTTCCTGCCACTTTGGAACGGCGCTGGCACAAACATCCATGGCATGCGGGCAGCGCGTTCGGAAACGGCAGCCGCTTGGAGGGCTGATCGGGCTGGGAATATCCCCCTCAAGGATAATACGTTCCCGGCTGCGCTCTACTTCAGGATCCGGAACTGGAATCGCTGATAGAAGCGCTTGCGTATAAGGGTGAAGAGGCTCTTCGTAAAGCTCGTCACTTTCAGCAAGCTCGACAATGTTTCCAAGGTACATCACGCCTACACGGTCGGAAATATGCTTTACCATGGAAAGATCGTGGGCAATAAATAAATAAGTCAGCCCGCGTTCTTTTTGAAGTTTCATCATTAGGTTAACCACCTGTGCCTGGATGGATACGTCCAAGGCTGAAATCGGTTCGTCAGCAATGATGAAATCAGGGTCTACAGCAAGTGCACGGGCGATACCAATACGCTGGCGCTGTCCGCCTGAGAATTCATGAGGATAGCGGCTGGCATGAGCACGGTTAAGACCCACGGTTTCTAGAAGTTCATATACTCGCTCCATACGCTCCTTATCGTTCTTCGCGAGGCCGTGAATATCTATTCCCTCGGCAATAATATCTTTGATCGTCATCCTTGGATTTAAGGATGCATAGGGATCCTGGAATATCATTTGCATTTTGCGGTTAAACGATTTCAGTTCTTTTTTGGATTTCTTTCCGTGAACATCAACACCCTCGTATGAAACGTTGCCCGCTGTAGCTTCGTATAGGCGGATAATCGTTCTTCCAGTCGTTGATTTCCCGCAGCCAGATTCTCCAACAAGCCCGAGTGTTTCACCTTTATATATATCAAAGCTAACATCGTCTACTGCTTTCAGCACAGCATTCTTGCCAACATTAAAGTGCTTTTTCAGGTTCTTTACTTCTAATAGCTTTTCTCTTTCTACAACTGCCATTAACGGGCACCTCCTACTAATGCAGCTTCAGGCGGTTCTACTTTAGGCGCTCGCTCATCCAGCAGCCAGCAAGCCGCTTTATGCGTTGAGGTAACGTCTGAGGCATCCGGCATATGGTCCACACAAACCTGCATAGCATAAGGGCAGCGAGCTGCAAATGGGCAGCCCTTCGGCGGGTTAAGCAAGTTTGGAGGCGTACCAGGGATCGCCAGCAATTCTTTATCGTTCGTGTTTAATTTCGGCATGGAAGAAAGCAATCCCCATGTATATGGATGTTTAGGATTGTAAAACACTTCATCCGTTGTTCCTGTTTCAACAATCGTACCACCGTACATCACCGCTACCCTTTGAGAAAGGTTGGCTACGACACCAAGGTCATGGGTGATAAGTATAATCGCGGTTCCAGTTTTTTGCTGAAGATCTCTCATCAAATCAAGAATCTGAGCTTGAATTGTAACGTCAAGTGCGGTAGTGGGCTCATCCGCGATCAATACTTTAGGGTTACACGCAAGTGCGATAGCGATAACAACACGCTGTCTCATCCCACCAGAGAATTGGTGAGGATATTCTCCTATTCGAATTTCTGGATTTGGAATACCTACTAGCTTTAATAGATTGATCGCTCTTTCTTTCGCTTCGTTCTTAGATAAGTTCTGATGTTTACGAAGACCTTCCATGATTTGCTTTCCAACAGTCATCGTAGGATTTAGGGAAGTCATCGGATCTTGGAAAATCATTGAGATTTCAGAACCGCGGATTTTTTCCATCTCACGGTTAGAAAGCTTAGTAAGATCTCTTCCTTCAAAAAGGATTTCTCCTTCTTTAATTTCACTCGTTTTTTCAGGCAGCAATCGCATAATAGCTTTTGAAGTAACCGACTTGCCAGAGCCGGACTCTCCTACAATCGCAAGAGATTCGCCTTTTTCAAGGTGCAGGCTTACCCCGCGGACGGCTTTAACTTCTCCAGCAAACGTATGAAAGGAGACATTGACATTATTAAGTTCAAGTATATTTTTCATCTTTTCTCCCCCTATTTACGCATCTTAGGATCTAGTGCATCACGCAGTCCGTCACCCAATAGGTTGAAGCTGATCATGATCAATGAAATGATTACAGCCGGATATAATACTAGGTGAGGATAGATTTGCAGTGATTTAAACCCTTCGTTTACCAATGATCCTAGAGAAGCTGTCGGCGGAGCAATCCCTAATCCGATAAAACTCAGAAATGCTTCAAAGAAAATAGCATTCGGAATGGTAAACATGGATGTAATGATAATTGAACCCAAAATATTGGGGAACATGTGCTTTGTCAAAATTCTTGAGCTTTTTGCACCTAATGTTTGCGATGCCATTACAAACTCCTGGTTTTTCAGCTTTAATATTTGACCGCGGACAATACGAGCCATCGTGGTCCAGCCTGTTATAACAAGTGAAATAGTAATAGATAGAATACCTGGTTCCAATATTAAAATAAACAGGATAATAACAATCAAGTTCGGGATTCCGATTACAATTTCAATAATCCTTTGCATGATATTATCTGTCCGTCCGCCCCTGTAACCAGAAATCGCTCCATATGCAACACCGATAACCATATCAATTGCTGCAGCTAAAAATGCGATATATAAAGAGATTTGAGTTCCTTTCCAAACCCTTACAAATTGATCTCTTCCCAATGCATCAGTTCCAAACCAGTAATAGTTATCTTTCTGGTTCTTCATTTCATATTGATTTACGCCTCGGATATCTACTCCGTCAATGCCTAAAAAACCGACTTTTTCTAGAACCGGAATACGCGGCGGCAAATTCGCACGGCTTACATCCTGATCATCAAAACCATACTGGCTCAAAACAGGACCAAGAAAAGCGAACAACAGGATCACGGCGATGATTATTAAACCAGCAACCGATCCTTTGTTCTCAAATAGGCGTCTTCTGGCATCCTGCCAGAAAGAAGTGCTTTCCTCTGTAATTTTTTCAGAAGCTTCCATAGAGATGACCGCAGGCTGGAACAAGTCATTGTTTAGTTGTTTTTCTCGCATGCTCATTACCCCTTGCCTCCTGCAACCCTTATTCTCGGGTCAATAATTCCGTACAAAATGTCAACAATTAAAATAACAACGATAAAACAAACACTGTAAAAAATGGTGGTAGCCATGATAACCGGATAGTCATTCAGTGTGATGGATCCCACAAACTGAAACCCGAGTCCTGGGACTGCAAAGATTTTTTCAATGATCAGTGTCCCGGTAATCAGGTTGATCGCCAGCGGCCCCAAAATGGTAACAACCGGGATCAGCGCATTTCTTACCGAATGTTTATAGATAACGACTAATTTTGATAAACCCTTGGATTTAGCAGTTGTAATATAATCTTGTCCCAACACTTCTAGCATTTCCGTTCTCATGAACCTGGCAACAGTTGCTATAACAAAAACAGATAACGAAAGTGCTGGCAGAACATGATATTTCGGACCATCCCAAAGGGCTACCGGCAGCCAATCCAGCTTAACTCCCACGTAATATTGCAATAGACCGGCAAATACAAAGGAAGGGATCGATATTCCGAGTACTGCAAATAAAGACGACACATAATCGGCTGCAGTATTATGTCTTAAGGCAGCGACGATACCTAAAATCAGACCAATAATTGTTCCAAATATTGTAGCTTCAATACCTAAAACAGCAGAAGGCCCTATACGTTCAGCAATCATTGTGGACACCGGGCGATTATCATATTGGAATGAAACACCCATGTCTCCTTTAAGAAGATTCCCCATATAGTTAAAGTACTGCACAGGCACAGGATCATTAAGCCCGTACTTTTCATTCAAAATAAATTTTTGTGCATCCGTCAGCTTTTCTTCGTTGTTAAACGGAGAACCCGGCAGCAGCTTCATTAAGAAAAATGTAAATGAAGTAATGATAAATAGTGTGATCAGCATGTATAGCATACGTTTGAGTACGAAACGAACCACTATTGCACCTCCTAAAAATAAACCCCTACAAAATGCCTATATCTCTATAATATTCAAGTTGACAATATCCTACAATAGTTTTATTTGAATTTTCGACAAATTTCAACTTGTGGGACTTTTGCAGTTAAAAGGAGAGTATATGGCTTACTGACATATACTCTCCGCGTATAGCTATTTAACCAAATTTTTACTGAACATCCCAGTGTTTGTAGCTGTAATCTCCACCAAATGAGTGGTTGTGGATGTTTTTGATGTTAGATTTTGTGATGAACGCCAATCCGCGTTGGTACATTGGGCTGATCGCTGCATCTTCTTCGATCAAGATTTTTTCAGCCTCTTGCATCATATCCCAGCGCTTTTGAAGATCAGTTTCAGCTGATGCTTTTTTGATTAGCTCATCATACTTCTTGTTAGAGTAGTTCATTTCGTTGTGAGATCCGCCAGTAATGAACATATCTACGAAAGTCATTGGATCTGGATAGTCAGGACCCCAGCCAGCATAAGAAATGTCATAATCTAATTTTTCTTCAAGTTTAAGTTTTTGCTTAAACGGCTGTGGCTTAATTTTTAGAGATAGACCAGGAAGGTTCTTCTCAAGTTGGTTTTTGATGAATTGAGCATCCTTTTGTGCAGTATCGCTGTCATAGTTAAGCAGTGTAAGATCAACTTTTTTCGTTCCAAGCTCTTTTAAGCCTTTTTCCCAGTATTCTTTTGCTTTTGCAGCATCGCCTTTGTTAAGATCTCCGTTTTTCTCACGGAAGTCAGCTCCGTCTGGACCGTTAACAAATTTGGAAGGTACTAAGAAGAATGCTGGTACTGAACCGTTGTTCAAAAGAACATCAGTAAGCTGTTTTTTATCCCAGCCCATGTCTATAGCATGACGGATGTTTTCATTAGCCAAAGCTTTGTTCTTTTGGTTCATACGAAGGAAGAAAACTGTTGATTCAGGAACTGTGCTGAAGATGTCTTTCTTGTCTTTGTATTGGTCAACGTACTCTGCAGAAATGGAAGTGCGGTCTGCTTTTCCAGTTTCAAACAGGTTGATGCGCGTAGCTTCTTCTTTAACTACGTTAGTGTTGATTGTGTCAACTTTAACGTTCTTCTTGTCCCAATACTTTTCATTCTTTTTCATTACCCAGCCTTTTTCATGCTCCCATTTAGTAAGGGTGTAAGGCCCGTTGTAAAGTGCTTTGTCTGCTTCAAGAGCAAACTCTTTACCTTGCTCTTTAACGAATTTTTCGTTTTGCGGATAGAAAGTAGGGAATGAAAGAACCGCTTTCAAGTATGGTTTTGCACTGGTATCACCAGAGAATTTAACTTCTAGAGTATGATCGTCGATCGCTTTAACACCAAGCTGATCTGTTTTGTTGTACATTTTGTCTTCAGGGTTAAGGATTTTATCAGCATTCAAGATGCCTGCTACTTGGTAGATGAAAGAGTATTGAGTAGCTGTTTCTTTCGCTACTGCTTTTCTCCAAGCAAATACATAGTCATTTGCCGTTACCTTTTCACCATTGCTCCAGACTGCGTCATCACGCAGTTTGAATACCCATGTTTTCCCGCCGTCTTTTTCTTCAGGCTCACCAGTAATTCCTGCTGGTACAGGCTGATCTTTATCATCTAATGTGTAAAGACCTTCGTAAACGTTGTTTGCAACGTTTAGAGATACAGAGTCATCCGCCATGATATTATCAAGGTACGGGATCTCAGAAGTTTCCAAAAGGTTAAGAACCTTTTCTTTTGAACCTTCACCATCAGTTGTGCCGCTGGCTTTCTCTTTGCCATCTGAATCGCTCTTTCCGCTGCACGCAGAAAGGAAGACGCTCAATACGAGCACGATCGTCAGAAGTAGCGACCACTTTGTCTTCTTCATAGATTGACCTCCCCTTTTTCTGTTTACCTAATTAGTGGACCAAAGCTTCTCGAATTATCAGACATTTTGCCCACAACCGTATTATACAAGTTTTCTAACTATTATGCATATACTTTTTTTTACGACTTTTACAAAAAGCCCATAATATTTACGTTTTATTAACAAAAGATAGGTATAAAGTCCCTGCTTCGTCCGTCGTTTTCTTTCTGTTTTTAATACATTAATTTCCAAAAAAAACAGAAGTCTATCCTCCTTTATTACCCCACATCGGTTGCTGTTTTCCGGCAAAATTGCAACTAAAAGCACACCAAATGCCTAAAAGGAACATTTGTCACTGGGTATAAAGTATTGCTTCACTTCCAGGTTTTCATGGTAATATGTATAAAACAACTTGTATTTAAAGATAGGAGAAATTTGATGTCACGCTTGCCTTCGACTTGGTTATTGACCGCGGGATCTATATTGCTCGCCCTTGCCATAGAGTTTGTATCTGAGAAGAAAGTTCATTTCATTCATTTAATCAATAATCTATTCATGGTTTCACTGGCACTAATTATTATCGGGCTTGCATTGTTTGTTGTTAAAGGAGGATTTTTCGATCTCTTTTCCAGGGCCTTTAGAAAAGTACTAAAAAGTTTTTCTAAATCGGCAGAATATGCTGACAGCCAAGAAGCGCACTCCAACTTCGAACTTTCGGAGCGAATATCCGGCGATCTTGTGTTTCCGCTTCTCGCATCCGGTTTTTTCATGTTCCTGCTGAGTTGTCTTGTTGCAATTCTTGCATAACTTTTATATACTGTTTTTAATTAAATGATTTACGGCGATGAAAAAGAAAAGTACATGTTCTTGAAGCTTTCAGAGAGCCTGGATTTGGTGGAACCAGGCAGTGGATGAACATGGAATGGGCTTTTGAGCTCCTGTCTGAACTTTTCAGTAGGAACAGGCGTGTTTGTCCGCACGATAGAATGGGCACCGTATGATCGTACGGGTCTAAGTGATTCTTTATGAATAATTAAGGGTGGCACCGCGGTCCATTCGTCCCTTTTAACGGGATGAATGGGCCTTTTTGTATTGATTTTCAAAGTAAAATGTAAAGGAGCAGGATGTTTTATGGCAACGATATTTTCAGGCATACAGCCGAGTGGAACGATCACACTCGGCAACTATTTAGGAGCATTACAGCACTTTGTCGACTATCAGGAGGATAACCACTGCTATTTCTGTGTGGTTAACCAGCATGCGATTACCGTCCCTCAGGATCCGGTGCAGCTGAAAAAGAACATCAGAGGCCTTGCCGCATTGTACCTCGCAGTAGGTATTGATCCAGAGAAGTCTACCCTTTTCATTCAGTCGGATGTTCCGGCCCACGCGAAAATGGGATGGATCTTGCAGTGTATCTCCTATATCGGCGAACTCGAGCGAATGACCCAATTCAAAGACAAATCCAAAGGAAAAGATGCTGTTTCTGCAGGATTGTTGACGTATCCGCCGCTTATGGCTGCAGATATCCTGCTTTATGGCACTGAGCTTGTTCCAGTAGGAGACGATCAGAAACAGCATATTGAACTGACAAGAGATCTTGCCGAACGGTTTAATAAGAAATACCGTGAAATCTTCACGATCCCAGAGCCTCGAATCCCTAAGGTGGGAGCAAGAATCATGTCCCTTGTTGACCCGGTAAAAAAAATGAGCAAGTCCGATCCAAACATCAATGCCTTCATTTCAATACTGGATGATGAAGCAGCGATCACGAAAAAGATCAAACGCGCAACAACCGATTCTGAGGGAGTTGTGAAATTTGATAAAGAGAATAAGCCGGGGATCTCAAACCTCCTAACCATCTACTCTCTTTGCTCGGGAGAATCCATTTCCGAGTTAGAGAGCAAATATGAAGGTAAAGGTTATGGAGAATTTAAAGAAGGCACAGCCAAAGCGATTGTCGAACGATTAAAACCCATTCAAGACCGTTACTACAGTCTCATTGAATCTGATGAACTGGACCAGATCCTTGATCAGGGTGCTGAAAAAGCGAACAGGGCAGCCAACAAAATGCTCAATAAAGCTGAACGCGCGATGGGCTTGGCAAGAAAGCGTGTGTAATTTGGGATTTCATTGTGAAACCTCCACTGCAAGTGGAGGTTTTTTGTATTGGGTGAACTTTAGAGGGGAAAATCGGACTTAATTGAGCTAACTCTTAATAATTGAGCAAAATCCCATGTGAATTGAGCGTAACCCCAGATTATTGATCCTAACTGAAAATTCTCACAGCTCCCCTATGCCTGGATTCCCCTCCTACCATGCAAACTAAAGGAGACTCTCTTGATGACGAGAGTCTCCTTTTGCTGCTCATTTTTAGTTTACATGTGTTCCGTTCTCAAGCTCCCAGATTTTCTCGAAATAAGGCTGCCCTTTTACTAATCGTTCACAGATCGCGTAATGCTGATCGCTCCAGCCGTCTTTAATTTCAGAATAGAGAGCTTCCCACGCCTCTTCAAATTCCATCCTCTGGATTGCCATGTAGTTCTCCGGCATCCACTCCGTATACCAATACCTGACTTCTGCTACATTTTTCGTTGTATGTAGCTGGTCCAGTACCATAAACAGGAGCTGCTTTAACTGCCTTTCTTTTCGTGTGAGCCCTCGCATGATGATGGGTTCGGGTGAGAGGATATGATGCTCTTTTTCTCTGATTTCCGGTTTGAATGTATAAGTGGCGGTCTCCATTTGTTCGGCCATTTCATAAACGAGCTGCTCCTGTCTAGGAATCAAACGGCTTTTACGGATCGGAATGCGGTAGCCCATCGTGTCGATCACCATGGTTTTCTTCTCATCCGTAATAATAAAACAATGATCAAGCTGCACTCTCTGGTTGTTTTTTCTTACGTATGCTTTTTGGTGGACTTCATCTAAAAGAGAATCCGGAAGATCGCTAAGTTCATTTTCAATATAATGAAAGAGTGACGAGTCGATTTTTACGATAGGAACTTGATCCAGCAGTTCAATGAAATCATCCTTCCTCCACTCATGGAACTCACAAACGTTATAGCCGTTTTCTTCACCTTCAAACCAATTCACCCAAACATCTCGTAAATATAACATCTGCAACCCCTCGCTTAACCGTTTTGTTAAAAACAGTATAGTCATAGGTTGTCCAATTTATTCTTTGGGCTGGGAATAATTATCCCTTCATCAAGGACAAAAACCCTGGTTAATAAATCAACCAGGGGTTTTTTACTATACACAGAACTGGTGGCTGTAAACCAGCCGTCATTTTGTACTTTCACAAAAATGATGGTTGATAAAAACAGCCATCATTTTGTACTTTCAACAAAAATGATGGTTGATAAAAACAACCATCATTTTGTACTATTACTCACTATATTTTTTAAAGATCAGGGTTGCGTTGTGCCCGCCGAATCCTAAAGAGTTGCTGAGAACGGCGTTAACTTCTGCTTTTCTCGCTTCGTTAGGAACGTAGTCGAGGTCACACTCTGGATCTGGAGTTTCATAGTTAATCGTAGGTGGAATAATTCCTTCATTAATGGCTTTTACTGAGAAGATGGCTTCAATACCACCAGCAGCTCCCAAAAGATGCCCCGTCATTGATTTTGTAGAGCTGACTGCCACTTTGTAGGCATGCTCGCCAAATACTTCTTTAATCGCCATCGTTTCAAACTTATCGTTATAGTCTGTGCTTGTTCCATGTGCATTGATGTAGTCGATGTCTTCTTTTGAGAGGCCGCTGTCCTCTACCGCCTGTGCCATCGCTCTCACACCGCCTTCTCCGCCTGGAGCTGGTGCGGTGATATGATGAGCATCCCCAGTGCCCGCGTAGCCTACGATTTCTGCATATATTTTTGCTCCGCGTTTTTGTGCGAACTCCAGATCTTCAAGAATAAGTATACCCGCACCCTCTCCGATGACAAAACCGCTGCGGTTCGCATCAAAAGGGCGGCTTGCCGTTGCAGGATCCTCATTGTAGGAAAGTGCCCCGGCCTGGCAGAAACCTGCAAGTGCCATATCTGTGATCGGTGCTTCTGTACCCCCGCAGATCATGGCATCAGCATCTCCGCGCTGGATGACTTTAAATGCGTCGCCAATGGAGTTTGCACCTGATGCACAGGCGGTAACCGTACAAGAGTTCATTCCTTTTGCCCCAAGGATGATGGAAACCTGGCCGGCAGCCATGTCGGGAATCATCATCGGCACAAAGAACGGACTGACCCTTCTGTAGCCTTTTTTCTCAAATACACGGAACTGTTCTTCATGCGTATCCATTCCGCCAATCCCTGAACCAATCCACACTCCAACCCGAGGAGCGATCTCATCGGTAATGTCAAGATTTGCATCAGCTACTGCCATTTTGGAAGCAGCTACCGCGAACTGGGTGAAACGGTCCATCTTCCTTGCATCTTTGCGGTCCATAAATTCCTGAGGATCGAATTCAGTCGCTTCTGCTGCTACTTTTACCGGAAACTTCTCAGCGTCCCTGCGGGTTAATGGGCCTACTCCGGATTCACCTGCAATAATACGGTTCCAAGTTTCTTCAACACTATTTCCAAGGGGAGAAATGGCTCCCATTCCTGTAATTACTACGCGTCTTTTCATTATCAATCAACTCTCCTTTGAAGAATAGTTAGCTATTACCTGCCCCAGCGAAGCGCGACAGCACCCCATGTAAGGCCGCCTCCAAATCCAACGAGGACTAACAGATCATCATCTTTTATCTTACCATCTTTCAACGCATCAGAAATAGCCATTGGGATGGAAGCAGATGAAGTATTTCCATATTTGTTGACGGTAACCGCCATCTTCTCTTTTGGAAGCTCCAGACGCTGCCTTGACGCTTCCATGATCCGTATGTTGGCTTGATGCGGAATAAGGTAATCAACATCATCTTTGGTTAAGCCAGCCTTTTCAACCACGTTCATTGATGACTCACCCATTTGGCGGACAGCAAATTTAAAGACTTCCCGGCCATTCATAAAGAGATATTCATCCTGATAAAGGTGTTTTGCTCCTCTTCCGTCAGAACCGAGTTCAAAGGAAAGGATTCCTCTGCCTTCTGATACTTTGGACATGACAGCAGCTCCTGCTCCGTCACCGAAAAGCACGGCAGTGTTCCTGTCGCTCCAGTCTGTGATTTTGGACAGTTTTTCAGCACCTACGACAAGCACATTTTTATACGTGCCCGATTCAATGAATTGTTTGGCGATGACCATTCCATACATGAATCCGGAGCATGCTGCACTAATATCCATCGAAACAGCGTTTACAGCACCAAGGCGTTCCTGGATCAGACAGGCAACAGAAGGAAACGGATTATCCGGTGTAACCGTCGCAACGACAATCAAATCGATGTCTTCCGCATTCAATTCGGCGTCCTTCAATGCCTCTCTTGCCGCATGTTCAGACATGTGAGATGTATTAACATCGTCAGCTGCTATCCTGCGCTCTTCTATTCCTGTTCGTGTGCGAATCCATTCATCACTTGTATCTACCATTTTTTCCAAATCAAAATTTGTTAACACTTTTTCAGGGACATAAGCACCTAAGCCTATTATTCCAGCATTCATGTCATTACCCCTTTGGTTTATTTTTATATGATTTCTTAGTATCAATTTTTAAGACCTGGTACCAATGTAAGGTATTTTTTGTTTTTTGTCCAGTCCCCGAGATTCCCGGGACAAGATACCAACCGAATGTTGAGGCATATCCTAGAGAGAGATGTAATCAGTCTGAAAAACAGGAGTGGTACATGTGAATGATCCTCGCTATGGGCATCCTTCACCTAGGCGGTCCAGGCCGCCGATGATGCATGCTAGAAGCCCTTTTCCTCCTCCGCGGCAAACAAGGGAACAGCCTCCTAGTGAACCGCCGCCATTTATACCGATGGCTTACCGCCAGCCCTTTCAGCGCCCCAATCCTTTGTTAAGTGCATTCCGGACGAACGACGGAGCCTTTGATTATAACAAGCTGATGGCTGTTATCGACCAGACCGTTAAAGTGGCACAGCAAGTATCTCCGCTTTTGAACGCCTTTAAGAAAAAGTAGAGGAGCCAACCAGTTGGCTCCTTTTCTGTATTATTGATCTTGTTTACCCAATTCATAAGCGTCATTCATCACTTTGAGGAGAAGATTCAGCATCGGCTGGATGTCTTCCATGGAAAGCTCCATCCCTTTTTTCTCCAAAAGCTCTTTTCCTTCCGGCAGGTGCTTCATCGCAATCTGCATAAATTTCATGTTGAGTTCCTGATTCATTGTTCATCCTCCAGTACATGTTCCTTCATGATTTTTCCATTGGGGAGTTTTCCGGTTTTTTTGTACTCATTAATGTCCTGTTTTAATTTTTTTTCAAAAGATGCAGGCACTAGCGGGCTGAATCTGCCCAAAGAAATGGCTTTTTCTTTAAAACCGTATTGCAGGTTACCGGATTTCAGACGGCCTTCATTAAATTGATCAGCGATATATCCATATACATATTCTACATTTTGAACCGTACTTGTCAGCACAGTAGCACGGCCAAGATCGGATTGATCAGAAACATAACCAACGGCGTACAGCGCATTGTTTTTTACTTCCTCTATAACAGGGATGGTAAATCCGTCTCCTGCAGGATAAAAAACATCTGCGCCGGCAGCCTTCATCTTCCGGAAGGAACTGATTGCCTTTTGCTCATCCCTCCAGCTGTGAATCACATGCTTATCCACTTTGATCCTCGGCTTTTGATATTTCGCCCCTTCGATAAAACCGTTGATTTCAGGCTGCCAATCCTGGGCTGCAATCACACCGAGATGATCGGTACGGCTCATTTTCGCTGCCGCCATTCCAGCGAAAAAACCCATTCCATATGAGTTGAAATGAATGCTAGTTACGTTTTCTCCGTGGACTTTACCATTGAAGCTGACAAAGTGCATCTTGGGATAATCACCGCTGATCTGGTCAAAGATATCCGCATAAATTTGACCGTGCCCAAACACGAGATTAACCTTTTTCTTTTGAAACCCTTTTACTGCTTTAAGCACCTGGCTTTTTGTTTCTATTTTCTCTTTATAAAAAACTTCATTCCCATATGTATCCTGAATCTTTAAAAGGCCTTTGTATCCTTTGTCACCCCAGCCCTGGTCATTGATCGTATCCTGAATCAGGAGCCCTGTGTTTTGAAGATTCTGTGAAGATTTTTCTTGGCATCCTGTGAGACCTAACAGTATACAAGCCGCCAGGAGCAAAACTTTTATCTGCATTTCAAACGTTCACTCCCATTTCCTCGCTTGCCGGATATCCCCTTTAATAGTATAAAGAATAAATAAAAAAAGGGAAAACATATTTTCCCTTTTTAAGCCTTGAACCTATTTTTCAGCCTTTGTTTGCTGTGCTGGATCTGTTTTTCCAATCCCTCTTCTATTTTTACACCTGAGCGGAAGCCAAGTTCTTTAGCCGCCTTCTCTCCAAGCACTACCATGTTTCTCTTTTCATGCGGGATTTCATCATCTCTTACCGATAAAAGCTTTAATCCTTTGCGCCATTCCCCGCTTGTTCCGCTTCCGATGTTATAGATGACATTTCTGCTCTCATGTTCTGCAGCCAGACATAAAGCTTGAACTGCATCTTCGACGTATATGGCATCCTCTGTTACGGAATCTTTTTTTAATGTCCTGATTTTGCGCTCCCCTTCATCCGCATTAATGATCTGCTGGAATGTCATTTCCTCAGGCTGCCATGGGCCATATACTGTTGGGAATCTGAGGATCACATATGGGAACTGCTTTTTAGCAGCTGCCATCCGAATATAATTTTCTTCTGTAAGCTTTATCAAGCCATACATCGTTTCAGGATTCGCAGCAGAGTTCTCTGTCACTTCGCCAGTTTTTTTTCCATACACATCATATGAAGAGGAAAAGACGAATTTCTTTTTCCCGCCCTCTATGGCTTGGGCAAGAAGTCTCAAGTAATGAACGTGCTCCTTTACTTTAGCCTCAATATCTTTCCATTGTTCATTAGGCTGAATTCCACAGGCCAGGTGAAAGATTACATCCACTCTGTGCATTAACTTTGATAAATCTACTTGTTCAATTCTTTCATTGATCAATTCAAAATTTGCATTTCTTCCTATATAGTCTAACTTTTCGGTTGTTGGAGACCCATCGATCCCGATGACTTCTATTTCATCCTCTAAAAGCCTGGTGCATAAGTGAGAGCCGATAAAGCCTGCTGCTCCTGTAACGAGTGCTCGCTTCATGAACAATCCTCCGTTCTTTTTCCTTCTCTATATCGTATTTTTCATCTTACGGAGTATGCATCTTAAGAAAAGCGGAAGCGCCATGCTATGAATTAAAAAAACCTGCAGCCTAACGTTACAGGATGGACTCGAAGCGGCTGAAAAATTTAGGGATAGCAGTATACCGTTCAGCACTTTTTCCCGGCATCTGTATGGTTAGCGTTACGTAGAACCCTTTTTCAAGACATGAATTTTCAAACGGCCTTCCGTGCACTTTTAATGGGTACACCGAACCGGTTGCATCATGAAAGATGTTGATCGGCACATTTCGTTTTAACGTGAAACGGGACATCTCCTTCTCCAACAGTCCATCGATCTGTTCAATTTCAACTCGGTAAGCCTGGCTGATTTCTTTACGGATTCGTTTTAAGAACAATTTGTTCTGCTTCTCTTGCTGAAAATGCCCTTTTAAATCCAAGCAAGGATTAATTAATATGGCTGAGCGGATATACCCGTCCATATCATTGATAAAGTCAATGGCCGTTAATGAGCCCATCCCTTCAGCAAGAATATGAATTTTAGGATTTAGAACCTCATACTTCAACACATAGCGATAGACTCTTCTGGCAAGATTGACGGCCTCAGGATTTCCCCAATTGCGGCCGTATAAATGAGAATAAAAAACAGTGTAGCCCATTTTCATCAGTGTTTGGATGAGCGTGAAACGTTCACTGTTCTGTTTCCATAAACTTGTATGATTATCAACAAAATGATTGCAGTCTCCGAATATCATGACAGCAAAACCGTTTGGCTGTTCAGGAAGATGTATTGTATTCCATTGTCCATCTAGGCTGAAAGATCTCTCTTCGATACTCACTTTTCTCCCCTCATCCAAAGTTTTCTTACTTATTCTATGTCCGTTCTGTGAAAGAGGAGAAGGGATATGCCTATTCTTGCAGGATTTCCTAAAACAATTAAAGACAAAACATTAATTATTTGTTACTATATCATGAGAAGAACTCGTTTACACAAAGCTGAGGTGAACTAAATGCGCTATTTCTGGACATTAATCTGGTCATTACTTTTAAGCAACATGGCATTTTACGTACTGGCTTCCATGCAGGGCGGAGCATTCGACTTCGCAAAAGCTTCAACCTTCGGCGTGGTCTTTGCCGTATTTATTTTGATTATCGGTGCAGTGCTTCCTAATGAAGCTGAAACTGCAGAATAACCAAGATAGCAGCCCATCACATCAGTGAAGGGCTTTTTTTCATACATATATAATAGGAACTTTACAGGAGGTTATTGAATGAAAGAATCCATTACAGCTTTTCTGGATGGCAATTATACTCTTTTTAAAGATGTCGCCCGATACATTTGGGAGCATCCGGAGCTCGGCTATGATGAGCATCAGTCATCTTATAAACTCATCGAGACATTAGCATCTTTCGGTTTTGTGGTCGAGCAGAACATTGATGGAATGGAAACGGCATTTATTGCGGTGTATGACAGTGGAAGACCCGGACCTTCCATCAGCTTCTTAGCAGAATATGATGCCCTGCCCGAGATTGGCCATGCGTGCGGCCATAATTTGATCGGAACAATGAGTACGGCTGCCGGGATTGCGCTGAGCCGGGTGGTCACCGCAACCGGAGGCAAAGTGCTTGTTTACGGTACCCCTGCAGAAGAGACTGGCGGAGCTAAGGTTGCCTTGGCTGAAAAGGGTTATTTCAGCCGAACAGACGCTGCACTCATGTGCCATCCATACAAATCTTATGAGAGAAGTGGATCCAGCATGGCAATGGAAGCTTTGCAATTTGATTTTAAGGGAAAGTCGGCTCACGCTGCAGCATCTCCTCATGAGGGAATCAACGCTTTAGATGCGGTGATTTCATTGTTTAACAATGTGAATGCACTAAGACAGCAAGTAACCCCTAATGTCCGGATCCATGGGGTGATCACTCAGGGCGGAACTGTTCCGAATGTGATACCCGATCGGACACAGGCTAAATTTTATGTTCGTGCATCTACGGTTGAACAGTTGCCAGACCTTGTAAGAAGAGTGAAGGATTGTGCTGCTGGAGCGGCATTGGGAACAGGCTGTGAATGGGACTTCTCTCATTATGAGCTCGGATACGCTAATCTTCTGACAAACACAGCCATGTCTGATGCATTCACTAACAATCTTGTATCACTGGGCATTCCGCTTGAGGACATTGAAACAGGAAATGATCATGGCTCGCTTGATTTAGGAAATGTGAGCCAGATTGTACCGTCCATCCATCCCTACATTAAGATTACGGATGGCCTTCACAATCTCCATACGAAGGAATTCTGTGCTGCGGCAAATTCAGAGCAGGGCTATGAAGGCATGCTGATCGGCGCAAAATCACTGGCTTTGACCGGCTTTGATCTTTTGACAGATCCAAAACTTCTAAAGGCGGTCAAAGAAGAATTCGAAAACCGCGAAAAAAGGACCTGATATTCAGGTCCTTTCAGCTTGTAGACAA